>JAIOTT010000404.1 GCA_021106655.1 Bacteroidales bacterium | reverse complement strand
GATTTTAAATTGTCGATGGTCTTGCGCTGAGCATTAAGATCATTTTGTACTGCTTGATTTCCCTTTGCAGAGATATTCATTTGAGTATTGAGATGGCTCTTAAGTTGTACGTTTTCTTCAACATAGGTTTTTATTTTCATGTTCATCCGGATACGACCTTGGATCCAGATCACAATGCACAGCAAAATGCCAATACCCAATCCGATCAATAAAGACGAAAATGAAAAGGATATATTTTCCATGATAAGTCCTTTCGATATAAAATAGTTTGTCAATGTACGAAAATAAATTAAATGTTTCAAGACTGAACATAAAAAATACAATATAGCGGTCAGTAAAAAACCGATCAGAAGATAGAAACTAGAAGGCCTTACCTTGTCTGTGCCTATGATTGGAAATATAATTGCAGGAAAAATCACCTGTCCGGCGAAGCCTTGGCGTATATGGGCCAATTCCCATTATTCGTATTATTTATTAAAGATTCAGATTATCGTCATTTGTTTTGATTTAGCTCTGATTTGCTAATGAGGGTTTAAGATATATTATGTTCTGAGAGAACATTATGAATTTCTTTTAATGCTTCGCGGAGCTGCTCATACTTTTTTTCCAATTCCTGTATGCCATGATAGCTGGAAGAATGATTGTAAATAACTTTAGACTCGGCAGCCAAGTAAGTATTTTCCTCTTTTCGCATTATTCCCTCTCCGGTGAGGATCCAATCAGCATTATATCCAAGTTGATTTACCTTTAATAATATTTCTGCCGGAATATCGGTAGCCCCGGACTCATACCTACGGTATGTACCAAAAGGTATTTGTAACATTTCAGCCATTTTTTGTTGTGATACGCTCAGTTCTGAGCGCACTAACTTTAGTCTTTTATAGTAATTGTTCATATTAGGACAGTTTTCTCTTGTGTATGTTCATAATTGGGCATATATTCACTCCGTAACAATGGCTTAACTCTGTAAATTAATTAAAAACGGGAAGAAGAAAGTTACACAGAAGCCAATTTAATTTAAAAGTTAATAAAGTTGGAGTATTAATTCAATAAAAATTTTCAAAATGTAAATAAGGAGATAGTAGATGAAAAAATACAGATTTTCTTTGAAAGTTGTCACTATTCTGTTTATGGTAACGATGACGGTTGCGCCGCTGTGGGCGGCAACCCTGAATGTGAGCAAATGGACAGAGTCCGCCTCAAATCCAGTTTTCGATCCAACGGAAAAAACTTATTACCCCTGTGTTATAAAAATCAGCGATACCTATCAAATGTACTATGCTGATGAAAATTCCATTCGCTATACAACTTCTTCAGATGGCATTAATTGGAGCAATGGAACTGAAATAACTTTTACGACTGGACCAACTCCAGCTAAACAAAATCATCCTTGGGTTGTTTATAATGGTTCTGAGTATAAATTGTGGTATTGGGACTCCATAAATTCTTCCACATCCAAACTTTATATGGCTACATCCAGCGATGGTATAAGCTGGGCAGAGCATAGTGCTATCTCTATAACTTCTGGTATGGCTTATTCGTTTTTTTATAATGCGAGAGTTATTTGGAATGGAACAAATTATGAGGGATGGTTTGATAACAATGGTGGAGAAATAGAATATGCTAATTCCGGCAATAGCATAGACTGGGAGACAGCAACGCCATGTGTCTTCAATGGATATGGCGGCGCATTTACACCACCATGCGTAGTAAAGCTTGATGATACTTACTATATGTGGTTTGGCTATAAAGCTGTTGACCCGGAACCAAACGGCTATTCCAATACGGGTATAGGTTACGCAAATTCCTCTAATGGCATCAACTGGCAAATCAAATTTAGTCCTATCTTTGCCATTAACGACTCAGGTGCAACCTGGAGGAACTATCGCTCCTATACTCCAAATGTAATTAAAGAAGATAACACTTGGAAGATATGGTTTACCGGAAAATCATCGGATGGTAATTATGCAATTGGCTATGCTGCTACAAATTATTGGGAACCTGACTATACGATAATTCAAGAAGCGGTTGATGCAGCAAATCCTGGCGACACCATCGATGTTGCGGCGGGGATATATGATATTACAACAACCATTCTGTTAGATAAGCCCTTGACCCTTACCGGTCCACAAGCAGGATCCGATCCACGCCCCAGCTTTGGCTCCACACGCATTACTGGAGATACATGGACCGAAGCTGTACTCGATGCCAACGGAAGCATAGCCACTCTCATTGATATTCGTGCCAATAATATCGTTCTTGACGGTCTTGAAGTCAAGGGTGGTACAGGTGACATGATCTACTCATCTTCATCCTACACTACAGACAGTACGGTAATCAAATACAGTATTATTCATGATTCATTTAATTATCCATTATCTCCAGGTGATGAAGGAATTCAACTCAAGAAGGCGCCAAACAGTTTGATTGAGTTTAACCATATTTTCAGAACATATGGAGACGGAATCAATATCGCTTCGGGTTCAATTAATGGCACAATCCGGTCTAATGAAGTTCATGATATCAAGTCAGAAAATGGTGGCATCTATGTTTATGATATAACAGATGCTATAGATTATAATACAACGATTATTGGCAATTTGGTATACAACTGCGCTGATGAAGGCATCAATTTTGGTCACAAGGGTGGAAGTGATGAAACTGACG
>JAIOTT010000454.1 GCA_021106655.1 Bacteroidales bacterium | reverse complement strand
TTTTTCTCAAAGAATACTTCTTTTCCTTCAAATGTTTCAGCATAAATGGATGTATGTCCATATTTCTCAATAATTCTTGATAACAATATCGATCCTACTCCTTTCTTTTGTTCATCAGGATGAATTACTATCTCAGATATCCAAGTAGTTTGGAAATTATCACTAAATACCCTTATAAAACCTACTAACTTATCTTTATCAAATGCAAAAAGAGAATATGTGGAATTAGAAAAAGTTCCTTTAACATGTTCTTCCAAATAATCTTTATCAATTCCCCAATCATTTGAGGAATATAGTTGTATAACATCTGCAAATTTAACTTTTTCAACATCGGTTTCTATTCTAATATTCATAATTCACAATTAATGTCCTATAACGTTCTGCGAATACCTGAAGTTGCCGGCTGCTTTCTTTGACACATATTTTATAGCGTCTGATATAAACCGAAAACAATAAAATATCCGGCAATTTTGGTGGAGTGAAACGGAGCCAGGTATTCGCTGTTATCGGATTTTTTTCGCCTCCTTCGAGGCCACTAAATCCTTTGACTTAATTTTTCAAAGTTAATACGATATCCTAAGCTTGAAGCTAGGGCTTGTACTGTATTTAATGTAACATTTGAAGTTTTTTCAGTTTTAATATTCTGGATAATACTTGTTGAAACTCCGGATTTCTCAGAAAGTTTTCTTACTGAAAGGTGTTCTTCCTTCATTGCATCCAGCAGAAATTCTGACAATATAAACTTGTTATATTCTTTATCAAAGAGTTCTTTTTGTTTTTTGTCTTTCATGAACTTATCATATGTAGATTCTGTTTTTTTATTCATAGTATGAACCCTCCTGAACTCTCTCAAAATATTCATTTTTAATACGCAGTGAGCGGTCTTTTATATTCTGTGGAAGTTTGTTGCTCTTTTTAATATATCCTTCCGTAACAATAATTTTCTTATTACTAGTAAAAAAGGATAAAAATCTATCAGGTTGAGGTTTGAATGCATAAATACCATCATTTTCATTCCTGAATTTCGTTTTATCTGATATTCTTCCAAAATCACCCATTCGCTTAAAAAGCATAAGCAGCTTCCTTTTTTGAGAGTTTGACATTGCATGATAGTAGTCTAAGGGTTGGCTCTGCCCTTTGGTATCAAAGAACCACTCTATTTCAAACAGCTCACCACTATATGCAATAAATTCATTATCTTTCATGATTAAATGTATCAATATATCGATACGGTGTCAACATAATTTATCCCAACTTTTTATATTTATAAAACAAGCGGAAAATTTCCGATAACGTTTAGCGAATATGCGAAATTGTACGTCCGGCACTAGCCGGTTGGCATGCGTTTTTGCCTCTGTAAAAACCATGTCAAATGTGTAATTTGGGTGCAGGGCGTATGCCCGAAACCGCATATTCGCTGTTATCGGCTGCTAAAAATGACCTCTAGTTCCACCTAACATCCATTTTCTTATGATTTCTTGCGCAATCTTCCAGATACAAATCAATTAAATTTTGATATGGTAGTCCAGATTCTTCTGCAAGATTCTTAAAGTAATCGATGGTTTCTATTGCAAGTCTAATGGTAATCTGTTTTTTAAGTTTTTTCGCATATGGGTTTTTGCGTGATTTCATTTTTGAGAAATCATATTCTTCTTTCATTGCATTACCCTCCATAATAGTTAGATTCTGTTTTTGTGGCTTTTCTGGCTGAGATTAATCGAATAACTGATTCTTTTTTACGAAAACAATGGCATACAACCAACAAACGTAAATGATTGCTAAATCCTAGTAAAATAAATCTATCTTCGGATTTCGAATGAGAATCATCAAAAAACTCAATGGCATTCTCATCATAAAACGCAGATTGCGCTTCTTCAAAAGAAACACCATGTTTCTGAAGATTAACTATATTCTTGTCATCATCCCATTCAAAAGTTAGCATAATTATATAATAATTATAAAAGCGATATAATTCAAGTCATTTTTAATTGCCGATAACGTTCTGCGAATACTTGAAGTTGTCATCGGGAGCTTGCGACCAGAGGCAATTTGAGTGGAGCCGGAGGTGGAACCAGGTATTCGCTGTTATGTTTAGTGCCCGGCGCTCTTTGTTTCATTTTTCAAAAAGTCCATGGACGGACTTATTGAACACTTTTCTAGTTCACCATTGGATAAACTTGTACAATCTCATAATTTATACCACCAATCTCCTTAATCACCTTTTTAATTTCTACAACACCATCACGAATTGGAGGAATAAATAGAATTCCTTTGGTTATCGCCGATGCAGTTAAATAATTCAATAATTGATCTGTTCCACTCGAAAGTATACGATTTTGATTTCTTATTGTATTTTTTATTTCGATAATCACTTTTTCCTCATTTAACTGAAGGAGAAAATCTGCATAATATTTTTTCATATTATTATTACGCATTATTGCATATTCAGTAAAAACTTCAATGTCATCAGCAGATTCATTAATATAAGCAGTTAGAGAACCAATTAATTCTAATTCAGTAATTCTAGGGAGTGTAGTACCTACTGTTTTGTTTGGTATTTCTAAAGAAAAATCCTTTAACAATTCAATTATTCTTTCAAATAACGATTTGGATGCTGCACCCGGTTTAGGATTTTTGGGCTTACTTTTTAAATCTTCTTTCTCCTTTTCGTAAGCACGTTTCTCGATCATTTGATCAAAGAGAATATTTACAAAAGCTGATATATTAACGATTCCTAAAAATGCTTCCTGCTCAGAGAAATATAATTTATAATCATGTGTAGATTTATTGCGCCACTCAGTTCTATAATTTGTAAATAGTTGCAAAACTCTATCTTTTAATACACTATTCTTTTCAAAGTGCTGTTCAATTTTATGTGGAGTTATCCTATTGGAGTCATTTCCGGTAATAATTCTATATGCTTCCTTTAATGCACCTTCAAATGCTTGATTACTTCTATAAATAACATCATTAAACAAGTAATCATCCCCAGCTTTTCCTCCATCAAAATGCCGTTCAGCTATTTCAATGTGTGAGACAACACTTGTAATTCCTATATCATCTTCAGAACCTGAAAAATATTCAGCTTTTTCTTTAATCAATTTCAATAAATCCATTAAATATCCTTTTTATCTTAAAATTATTTATCCCTGAGGTCATGGATGGCCGAAAATTATAAGGCTCACC
>JAIOTT010000507.1 GCA_021106655.1 Bacteroidales bacterium | reverse complement strand
ACTGACAGTGCCTTTAAAGTTCTGGAAATAACTCCCAATGCCACAGATGAAGAACGTAAAAAGGCTTATCGAAAGATGGCAGTAAAATATCATCCCGATAAAGTTTCCCATTTGGGTACTGAGATACAAAAATCGGCCAAGGAGAAATTTCAGGAAGTGAATACTGCTTATGAGATTATTAAAAAACAGCGCGGGATCAATTAAGGAAAAATTACTATATTGTTCCATTTTATACTAAAATCCTACACCTTAAACCTGAGAAATTATGAGCAAAAACGTACACAATCCGGTTTTATGGGGCCTTGTTCTAATCGTTATCGGAGTTTTATTCAGTCTGAGATCTATATGGGATATTCATTTTCCTGTTTTTAGAGTGCTTATTGCATTAGCCCTTATAATTATTGGAATTAGATTAGTTATGGGAAGATTCGGCTTCCACAGAGGCGAAAACTCCACTATCTTTTCTGAGTCAAGATTATCCTATAATCCATCAGAAAATTCTTATGGCTGTATCTTCGGACAGCTTGATCTAGACCTGACAACCGTTGACCCTTCAGTACAAAAGGAAATTGAAGTATTCTGCACATTTGGCCAGGTTCGAATCAATGTAAGTAAGGATTCACGCTTAGTGATTAAATCCAGCACAACATTTGGTGAGACAAAGCTTCCTGATAACAGAGAATATAATTTTGGACCAGGAACATATGAATCACCTGATCTTTCTTCCGGCCAGCCATGTCTTCAGCTTAATACCAGGGTGGTTTTTGGTAGTTTGAAGGTTTATAGGGTTTGATAGTAATTACGAATTGCGGATTATGAATTATGAATTACGAATTCAGGAAAAAGTCGGCAGTAACCAAACTGCTCACTTCTCACTTCTTACTGATACCTGATACTCAATACTCAATACTCAATACTATTTCCTATAAAGCATTGTCTTCTCCAGAAAGGCTTCGTCTACGTCTGCGTGCTGTGTTACAAATCCTTGCAGTTCTTCAGTTGAGGCGGTCAGTAGAATATACTTGCTGGTTATTTCATTCTTGATCAATCCTTCATTTTCCTTCAGCATTTCTTCTAACCAGGAGGGATCAAATCTGTATATTACCATATAGTCTTCATCAATAAGAACCTTTGCAAATGTGTGTACCGGAATAAATTGCAACGACAAGTATCCACTCATATCATCAATATGATCATTTTCGCCGGGGAAAAAGTCAAAGAAATATTTATCTCCCAACAATACGAGATGAAGGTCGAGGTTGCATAATTTCCCGTTTTCGGTGATTCTTAGTATATATGAATTCTTTCCTGAATCTTCAAATACCCATTCTACCTCATTTCCGCTTTCAATCCAGGTACCCAGAATTTCAGATTTAAACACCAGATCATCCTCAGTATATAATGGATGAACACTTGGAATGCAACCGTTAAGAACTAAAGTAATTAATAAAAGTTGTATTGCAAAGATTTTCGTTTTCATGCTATGTTTTTTGAATATCGAATATCGATTAACGAATAATGAATTTTGAAGTATTTTTGAATAAATGAATTATCACATTATCAAATTAACACATTATCCAATAGTCTCATATCTCATAATCTCATATCTATTTTGAAATATCGAATATCGAACACCGAATATCGAATTTCGAAGTATTTTAATTAATAATTAACCATTTATAATTAATAATTAGTTATAGAATCGCCATTTCACACCAAACTTAAAAGCACCGTCAGGCATGGGGTAGTGGGGTGTCATATAATAATTAGAATTGAATAATCCTTTATTTATATGTTCATATTTTGCAAATATTATTGCTCTCTTAATCTTAAAATTCATAAAAAAGTCCACATATACATAATTACCTGTCTTTTTATCATTCTGAAGATAAAATACAGCAGTAGCCGGCATGTATGAATTAGCATAATAAGCAGTGTTATAAAAGATATCCACACCCGTTTGGGTTGATACAGCTCGTTTGAACAGGTCAAGATTAAGATAAACGGAATGATTTAGGATTAAGTCAGGAAGCCTCAGCACATCTGATCTTCCGTCATATTGGTAAACCACTTCATTGTCTAATTGAAACTTACCTAAGATGAAGCTTTTAAAAACAGATGCAGTAATGACATTGATGGAATTATCACTTTGTTCCGGGAGAGCGGATAAATTGAAATACAAAAATGAATTAATGTTATAATAGTTAATTCTAGCTGTGAAGTTTTTGATTCTCAGGTTTAAGCTGGAGGAAAGCACTTGTTGTTTTCCAAGATCATTATTCCATATGAAATTGTTTGAATAGTGTTGTTGATATAGGAATGCAGGTTCCTGGTTATAATATCCTAACTTAAATACAACGAGCTTTTCATTAACTGTATCGTTGCCGAAAAGCCAATTTATTTGCCCTCTCAATAAGTGGTCTCCATTATTATAATCACCAATAATATAATCAGCATCCAAATAAGCTATAAATTTTTTAAGAAATGATTTTGCGGCTTTTGCTGAGAGGGCAAGTTGATTTATTATATGATCAGATGAATCGTTGCTTAGCTTAATATTTCTCATTGTAAGACCAAAAGCGGCATTCAGGAAATTATTTTCTTGCAGATCATAATTATCAAAGTTAGACCATCCGATGCGATTCTCAAATTTAATAATTGCAGTAGAGTCGTATGTAAGAAGAGAGTCATGGTTTATTACAGGGTAAAATCCACTTGCGGGATCCTTATCTTCATAAATAATTAGTTTTCTGTTAAAAACAAAAGTATGCGAAATATTACCGGGATTGAATAATTTAGGTTTGAGGAGATCTTGCATATTATTAGTATCAGCGACAGGGGGAGGATTTTTTGATAAGATATAAGAATTCTGAACATAAACTTCTGTTTCCTTAATTCTTCGCATTGCATCATTAAGATTTACTTCAATTATCCGTCTGTTGGCTTCCTGATTATAATCAAAAGCACTATCGTTTTCTATTCCTCCATTTTCCTGGACTTTTACACCATTGTGAAGAAATTTCGCAAGAATATTATATCTTTTGTTATTGCTTGAGTAGTTAGTTGAAAAAACAATACTTGAATTATCAGATTTTTGGGATGCATAGAATCCGGGGGAGTTAATAAGTCTGAAATCGAGTCCTATAGAAAGATTTCTTTTAATATTTTGAGTATGTGTAACATTAAGGAAATGTTCTTTGTTCCTTCCCATAACATAGAAAATATCGGTATAAGGAATAATAGTTTTATAAGATTTAGTATTTCCATTAGAAAATAAATACTCATCGAAAGAGTGGATTCCATAATCAAAACCAACAGAATGGGTAGGAGAGAAGAGCATAGGGTCGTATGCAAGGCCGATATTTCCAAGTGATGAATAATATTTATGCCATTTTCTTAGAGGGTCGTATTTTTGGACTCCATCAAGGCAAGTATCAATCAGAAATAGTTTTGGGATATAAATACTATCAACACTATTTAGATAGTGGAAGACTGCAGTTGAATCAATTTTAGGCTTAATGCTATCATTCTCAGATGCTATTATTGGCATTGAGTAAATAACTGCCAATAACAAAGAGATTATTATTTTTTTCAGGGCTTGCATAATAGCTATAAGGTGATACAAATATAGAAAATAAGGCAGAAGGGGCAAGGAATATTGTGCAGAGGGATGAGAATAATTTGAAAATGTGTTAATTTGAAAATTTGAAAATGAATATTATTGTTGTGGGTTGAGTTCAACTTCAATCAACATTCAATAATCAACAATCGATTGATTAATACTTCTTTATTTTTCCCCAAATATCAGGATTACGACTTGTATGTAAAACGGCAAGAACAACAACTATTTGATTCTTTTCATCAATTGAGTAATGTATCATAAATGGGAACACATTTAAAACAGCAGTTCTGACATTTTCATAACGGATATTATGAGCTTTTGGATTTCTTTGAAGAAACTGTACTTTTTCACGAACCTGAGTAATAAATCTCTTCCCTAATCCTTTCTATTTTTTGTTATACCAAAGGGTTGCTTCCTTAATATCTTCTTTTGCAAGAGGTAATATAGTCGATTTATACATTACAATTCATTTTCGATATCATCCATAGCAATATCAAAATCCTGGAGCTTCTCAAAATTATTGTTATAGCTTTCAATGCGTTCTTTAACCAAATCCACATGCCATACGGGAATATCTATTTCCTCTTGCTCAATACCTTTGAATTTACTTTTAAGTTTAATCCATTCTTGAATTGGAATATATACACCGGTTGTTTTTCCTTTACTGTCTGAAATATACTGAAGATTCATGATCAATGATTTATTAATGTTGTATGGCGGATTATCCTAAAGTAAAAATTTTCTCTGTTACTTGTATTTCTGATTTTTACAAAAATACAATACTTCATAGTAAAACGCAATAAGAAGAACTTATAAATGACAAATATACACCTTAGAAAATGTATTGCAAAGCAGGAATTAGTATATAAGTCAGAAGATTGAGTAAGTAGGATTTCTCAACGAGTAAATGGAGTTGGTTTTTGGACTAAGGTAAGGGTTGAGGTGATTTGATATTTTATCTGAAACTGAAAAAAATTATATATGAATGTTTGAGGATTTTGATCTTTCAATAATCAACAAGCAACACTCAACAATCGGATAGGATATTTGATATTTGATTAGCGGTTTGTGATTTGATTTTCTTCAATCAAGAATCAACAATCGTATAGAGATTTTGACCAAATAAAGATTATGCATTTAGAATTTTTAAAATTCGTTTGGCAAGGTTTTTAATTATCTCTTTATGGCGAGGGATCGGTTGAGATATTTTGGTACCAGTCGTGTTTTCCTCCATGCCTGATTAGGACACAATTGGCTTTTTCTAGCTTTTTAATTAGATCTCTTCGTTTCATTAAAATAAAATAGAATAAATTGATAATAACTGATATTTTATGCTATTTCAAGTTCACCTGTTTTCCTGATATTAGGAATTGTACCACTAATTATTTCCGCAAAAATATCCTTTAGGTTATCTTTTAATTCTTCAAAAGTATAACCCTGAGTCCAGTAATCCGGATACTCCTTTAAAAAACCAATCCACATATTTTCCTCTTGCCAATATACAAACTCTTTAGTATTCATTTTTCTTATTTTTTTCAAAGATAATGAAAATATATATACATTCCACTATTTCAATAAACAGAGCATCCCTAATCGTATCAGGATTTTTGATATTTGATTAGCGGTTTGTGATTTACTTCAAATCAACAATCAAATAGGAGAGAAGTATTAAAATTTTAGTCAAAAAAAAACCCCGGCATAACCGGGGTTTATATAAATTTGGCAACGACATACTCTCCCACAAAAACTGCAGTACCATCTGCGCTGATGGGCTTAACTTCTCTGTTCGGAATGGGAAGAGGTGAACACCACCGCAATAGTCACCAGAAACTCTT
>JAIOTT010000284.1 GCA_021106655.1 Bacteroidales bacterium | reverse complement strand
CCGTCTTTTTCAAAATAATTGTCATTTCTAAGCAAAACCAATTTGACACCTTCTTTCCACATCTTGAATTTAAAGGCAGCTGTGCCAACTGGATTTTTTCTGAAGTCCTTTCCATAAAATTCCACTATTTCTTTGGGAACAACTGAACAATATTGCATACTTAATAGAGACAGAAATGGAGGGAATGGGCTTTTTAAGCCAATTTGAAACATTGAATCGTTAAGAGCTTCAAAGGAAAATTTTCCATTTTTAAGGGCTACATTATTAAATACCCAGGCACCGGGTGAGGCTGTTTGGTCATCTGCAAGCCTTTGAAAACTATAAACAAAATCTGTGGCAGTAACTTTTCTGCCATTACTATCTTCAAAAACTTCATGCTTATGAAAATAAACATCATCTCTAAGAAAGAAAGTATATAAGAGTCCATCCTCCGAGATGTTCCATCTTTTTGCTATGCATGCTTCAATCTCCAGTTTATCATTTAGTTGTACCAAACCATTAAAAATCTGGTTACAACCCCAGATATTGGCCTGATTCCTGGCAAATGCAGGGTCGAGGGAGGTTATTCCGGCTGACTCATTATACCTGAATACAGTTCTTGTTTCTATCTTATTTTTATCTTCACCACAGGAATATATTAATATCGATATGATAAATAGAAAGAAGTACTTCATAGAAAAGACTATTTTATAAATAACTGCAAGAGTATAATTATTACGTAAGTTTCGATGGTTTGAAGTATCTAATTCGTAAACACATTTCGTTTTTTCTAATTTCCAATTTCCAATTTCAGTGTTCTGTGAACACTTACAATAATACTAACCATTAAGATCAAGGTAATTCTTAACTTTCTCGTTCGACAAGGCCAGATCAATAACCTCTATCATTTCATTGATATAATTAAAGCTCATACCTTTTACATAATCAGCTTTGATCTCATTAATATCTTTTTTATTCTCCATTGAAAGAATGATATCGCCAATTTTTGCTCTTTTTGCTGCAAGTATTTTTTCTTTGATTCCTCCAACAGGAAGCACCTTACCTCTAAGAGTAATTTCTCCTGTCATTGCCATTTTCAGCTTCACTTTTCGCTGAGTAAAAGCTGAAGCCAGGGCAGTAAACATTGTAATACCTGCTGATGGGCCATCTTTAGGTGTAGCACCTTCAGGTACATGAATATGAACATTCCATTTACGGAAAATACCAGGATCAAGATTCAATATTTCAGAATGAGCTTTCAGGTATTCATAAGCAAGGCTTGCTGACTCTTTCATAACATCACCCAGATTACCTGTTAGTGTTAATATTCCCCTGCCTTTACTAAGGCTTACTTCAATAAAAAGTATCTCCCCTCCTGCTGATGTATAAGCCAGTCCTGTTACAACACCTGGTATATGATTGGTAATATTCCTGTCTCTTTGAAAAGGTGGTGCTCCCAGAACACTTTCCAGATCATCTAAGCTAAGCTTCTTATCAAAATCATTTTCAAGAACTATATCTTTTGCTTTACTTCGTAAAATCTTGGCAATTCTTTTTTCCAGATTCCTCACTCCGGATTCTCTTGTATAATCATCAATAATTTTCTCCAGAATATTTTTATTAAACACCAGCTGGTCTTTTTTTATCCCATGCTCGATATATTGTTTTGGCAGCAAGTGTCTTTTTGCGATCTGCACTTTTTCTTCAAGAAGATATCCGCTGATATCAATTATCTCCATGCGATCGAGCAAAGCTGGATGTATCATGCTTGGACTATTTGCAGTTGCGATAAACATTATTCTTGAAAGGTCATAATTAACCTCAAGGAAATTATCATAAAAGGCGCTATTTTGCTCAGGGTCTAAGACTTCCAGAAGTGCAGCTGCAGGATCACCATTAATATTAGTTCCTATAACTTTATCAATTTCATCAAGAACAAATACCGGATTTGAGGATTTGGCTTTCTTCAGGCTTTGTATTATTCTCCCCGGCATTGCTCCAATATATGTTTTACGATGGCCTCTTATTTCAGCTTCATCACGCAAGCCGCCGAGCGACATTCTTATATATTTTCTTCTTAAGGCTCTTGCAATTGATTTTCCTAATGAGGTTTTTCCCACTCCGGGAGGCCCTACCAGACAAAGAATCGGTGATTTCATATCAGCTTTAAGCTTTAGCACAGCGAGGTATTCAATTATCCTTTCTTTGACTTTCTCAAGTCCGAAGTGATCTTCGTCCAGAATATTCTGGGCTCTTTTTAGATCAAAATTATCAGCTGTATAAAGACCCCATGGTAAATCAACCAAAACATCAAGATAATTCATCTGAATTGAATATTCAGCTGCAGCGGGATTCATTCGCTGGAGTTTATTAATCTCTTTGTTAAAAGTTTCGGCAACTTCATCCGACCATTTCTTTTTCTTTGCCTTTTGTTTTATTTCAGCTATCTCCTGATCATAAGGAGATCCTCCAAGTTCTTCCTGTATAGTTTTTAATTGCTGATTTAATAAATAATCCCTTTGCTGTTTATCAAGAT
>JAIOTT010000048.1 GCA_021106655.1 Bacteroidales bacterium | reverse complement strand
GCTTGAGTAACAACGATCGACTGATTAGTGCTACCTGTACTCCATTCATAATAAAAATACCCTGGCCCGGCATCAAGAATAAAATTATCGCCGGGACATATAACAGTATCATTACCAATAAAAACATTCATATCATTTACCAACACATAAGTTGAATCAGTAAAGCTTCCACCAGACGTATCGACAATAACATAATACATCCCACTTATTGATGGTGTTGCATTATACAGAACAGGAGATTGTATGCTTGAAGAAAACCCATTAGGGCCTGACCATAAAAAAGTCGCACCTGAAATTGAATCAGCTATAAGTAGTAATGTGTTTCCCTGACAAATGGGGCTGTTACTACGAACAAATGTACAGGATCGATCAGAATATATCCATGAGGCATCAAGAATATCCCCATCAAATCCATTACCAGTATTATCAATTAAAATATTCCCAAAGCCTGAATCCATTGAATACAACGCAATCAAACCGGATTCAGATCCGGATAAACATGTGTACATATTTTGTTTGATATCACTCTTAGAAACTTCAGAGTTCCATATTCTTAATTCATCTAATTTCCCGTGGTAATGATTATTGTTGCTGATATTTGAAAAATTCATGTTTCCTAAACGTAAAGGAACTTGTGATAATGTCATGGAAGAGGACGCCTGTGCACTATCAACAATCTCTCCGTTAATGTATAGCTTAAGCATATTTGTTATTGAGAAACAAAGAGCAAAATGCTTCCATGCAAGAGTGTCAAGATTATCGCAGCTAACTACTACTGAATCATTCACATCACAATAAAGAATGCATTCAATAAAACTAGCTGATGAAGATATAACAATACAGCGCTTATTCCAACTCGAATCGTACTTACTAAAGATGACTCCCCTGTTTTGCCCTGCTATCAAGTCCTGAGGGTTAAACCAGGCTTCAATAGTAAAATCATTAAGGGGTATTATGGAAGTGCTATCATATATGATGACCATATCATCAACACCATCAAACTCTAAGGCACTTTGTGCGGAAACTTTTTGTGATGGGGAAAGAATAATGAAAGTAAACAGAACTATTTGGAATAGTGGAATAATGGAATATTGGAATGTTGGAAAAACATAATAGCTCCATATTCGAGCCTTTAAACAAACACTTATTCCAGAACCCTTGTTTATAATCATCCCTTATACTTATTATTCAATCCGACAATATAATAAAATGCCTAATAATAAGACACATGTTTGAAAAATAAAGTTTTATTATTAGATCATTTTAATCAGAAAATTTTTTTTAATTTTATCAAAAATTCTAAACAAATGTTAAACGCAATTCCAAACATTAAGTTTTTAGATAGTGGCAGTTTTTTTCTGATAGCCGGCCCCTGTGTTATCGAAGATAATATAACTCCAATGGCTATCGCTAAAAAGATCAAAGATATAACTGATAAGTATGAGATACCATACATCTTCAAGGCATCTTATCGAAAAGCTAACAGATCGCGTCTTGATTCATTCAGTGGCATTGGCGATATAAAGGCACTTGAAATTATCAGGGATATTGGCAGGATAAATAATATACCTACTCTAACTGATATACACTCTGTTGATGAAGCAAAGCTTGCTGCTAAATATGTTGATATCTTACAAATACCTGCCTTTCTATGCCGGCAAACCGAATTATTAGTCGCTGCAGCAAAAACAAATAAACTAATCAATATTAAGAAAGGACAGTTTGTCTCTGCAGAAGCCATGCAATTTGCAACTGATAAAGTAGTGAAATCAGGCAACACAAAAATATTCCTTACTGAGCGGGGAAATATGTTTGGTTACAAAGATCTGGTAGTGGATTTCAGAAACATTCAAATAATGAAGAAATTTGGCTTCCCTGTTGTACTCGACATAACTCATTCTATGCAACAACCAAATCAGCCTGATGGCATTTCCGGAGGATCACCGGAGATGATCGAAACTATTGCTAAAGCAGGAATTGCTGCCGGCGTGGATGGCATATTCATTGAAACTCATCCCAATCCGGAGATAGCAAAATCAGATGGTGCAAATATGCTTAAACTTGATTACCTGGAAGATCTTTTGGTTAAACTTTTAAGATTAAGGAGTGCTTTATAAATAACCTTATCCCATCATATTGTCAGTGTTAAATTGCTAAATAGAGAAAACACAACATAAACAATAGAGCAATTCTATATTTTAAGGTAATATTTTCAAAGTGCAAACAAATGCATATCAAGCCAATTACTCAACTTCAAAACGCTTAATATTCCCTGAATTTCTATGGTACAGAATCTTCGATTTATTAGGAGGTAACTTTATCAGACTTCCATATTGCTCAATTAACAAACGAATTTCAGAAAGTTTTGTATCCTTATATTCTACTTTAACATCTGAATATTCAGGGAAACGATAAAAAAAGCCTTCATCATTAACAATGTCGCTTTGCCCTAATGTTTCATTAATTCTTGCAGCAACTCCTGATGGACTGAAAATCAGTTTTACTGCATCTCCCTCAACTGCAGATTTATCAAGAACACCTGATGAAGGAGAAAATTTAAATATCACATCAGTTTCAGAAGGGTTTTTTGATTTTGGAATATACTTATACGAATAATAGAGATCACTTTGTATGCTCACTCCTTTGAAAAGATCAAGCATATCATCCTCCATATTCTTAAGTTGATCATTCATGTATTCCAGACTCTCTTTAGAGTATGCAACTTCCTGGTAGCCATTAAGAAGGTTCTTTCTGTCAGATTGTATCTCTAAAATTTTCCTGGTAAGCTCTGCAGCTTTCTGTTCGATAGTCTTCTCCACAAATTTTGACTGCAAGACCTTCTCTTCAATTGTTGTTGTATCATCAACTATTACTACCCTGATGATGGTATCAAATACTTCAATATAGTTAGATGTAATAAATTGTTTGAATACATCCTTATTCCTGATTTTTTTAACAAAATCCGAAGTATCAACAAAAGCATTCTTACAACTAATACTTGAGATGGAAGCATTAGTAAATTTATCATTCACAGCCTGAATCATCCCGCTTTCACTCAGAGTAACAGAAATTTCTTTGTCTTTTTTGGAATCCTCATCCGGAACCTGAATAAGATAAATTTGATCGGGATCAGGTTCTGTAAAAGCATATATTTCTATATTATTGATTTCAAATTTTTTGCTATTATATTGGATCACATCCTCAATACTAAGATATTCTTTAGCAAATGCTGAATAGGATCCTTTAAAATATTCAGTTTGAATAACATGAACTTTCACCCGAATTACAGTACGTGGTAATGAATAATAAAGTCCGTCATTTCCAGAATGATTTTTTAATTTATCTACCGGCAATACTTTATGCTGAGAATAAACATTAGCAAAATTAACACTCAGAAAATGCAAAAGAATAATACTAATGAAACACAGCAAATATTTTAAATTCTTCATCTGTTCCTCCTATTTACGTCCCAAATTTATAACTTTTTTACGGGTTTTTATGCCAGATGTTATAATAAACAATATAATCCATGAATTATTTTAATTTAAGATCAACTCAAACCC
>JAIOTT010000285.1 GCA_021106655.1 Bacteroidales bacterium | reverse complement strand
AAGCAGCATTTTCTATAGTATTAAACTCAACCGGTTCTGAAAAATTGATTAATTCTTTTTGTCCGTTTTCATTGCCAAATGAATATTGTAGTCCTGCTATAAGGTCCTGGCCAAGAATGGTAATATTAACACCTCCTGTAAGGTGATAAAGATCCAGGTTAAGCCCTTTCATAATGTTAAAACCGGAATACTCACCATAATCAAAATTATTCCGGTAATTAAAATCAGTCCTGAAACCACCCATTATCATTAATTTCTCTCTAACCTGCCATCTATATCCTACTGCAGCATTTAATACAGGCCTTGCACCCTGAACAAAACTCAGCCATTCATGATATTTGAGATCCTCAAATAGAGTACCTGAAGCAAGATCAGGATTCTCGTTGGCTTCAATGATCTTATACGGATCTATCCCTCCAAAATATTCGATCGTAGAGAAAAATGTTCTCTTATCATCAGGTGAATAATAAGTAAATCCAGCTGCAATGGAAAAAGGATCTTTGAAGTTCACACTAACATCTTTTTTTTCCTGATAATCAGAAATAACATAGTCAGGAAGGAATTCGTCAGAGTATGGTGAACTAATATTGCTTTGTTTTTCTTTTCTTGCATCTTTCTTAGCTTCTGAATACACATTGATTGAAGGTGCCTTAATAGATAGTCCAAAACTAAAATTACTCTTTTTGTACAACAATCCTATATTCCATAACAATCTGTAATTATTAAATTTCACATATTCCACTTCCTGATAGCTGGCTGAATAAAACGAAACAGGATTATTATTGATAAAAACAGAATCACTTAAAGGGTAAGCCTCAATGCCAACATTCCAACGGTATTCCATATGTTTCACTGAAACAAATAAACTGGTGCCAAAAAACAATTCAGGACTTATCTTTATAGATCCTCCGAACCCAAACCAATCATCGCGGTAGATATTTAAATACTGAAACATGGCAAAGTATCGTTCATCTCCCGGCAGCTCTTGAAGGATATCAATTTTCTTATCCACCGATCTGGTCAATTCTAAATTATAATTTTCATTATTAAGAAAAGCGATTTCAAAACTCCATTTCTGGTTTTTTTTGGGTTGTATCATATAAGATAAAAACCTTGGTTGTATCAATGCCTTGGAAGACCTAAGACCGATGTCCGTACCTAATGCATTTTTAAAATCAAAAAAATCGAAAGAGAATAAGCTTGCATGAAGAGAGAACTTAGATTCAGTTATTTCAGAAATACTTGAGGGATTGTAATAAATGGCGCTTGGCCCGGCACCCCCTCCCACTACTGCGCCACTAAGAAGTGAAGACTCCTCATTGAAACTCCTTGTCCAGTAATTATGAGATTGATTATACGCATTAAAGGAAATAAACAGGCAGGCAAGTAATACTAATGTTTTCCTTATCATTTTCAAATTCACACATTTTCAAATTTTCAAATTCTCTTTCAAGCCTTCCACGTAATACATCTTGATCCTCCCCTTCCCTTTAGTCTCAACATCTCCCCTATCCTCGACATTGAATCTGTATTTCACCAGCTCAAAAGTTGTTTGGGAAATATTAATCCGCATTGGTGCCGAGTTCACTTCCATACGTGAAGCAGTATTAATTGTATCACCGAACACATCATAAATATATTTCTTCACACCTACTACTCCGCCAACAACACTGCCTGAATGAATACCAATTCTGACTTCCCATTTATGTTTTGAATTTATATTTCTTTCTTTAAGGTACTCAAGTATATCCAAAGATGCATTTACAATATTATCGGCATGTCGCGGATTACTTTCAGGCAATCCACATACTGCAAGATATGCGTCACCAATTGTTTTAATACGCTCCCCGTGATTTTTTTCAATAATATTATCAAAGCCAGTGAAAATTTCATTTAGTTCGCTGATAATAATCTGTGGTTCGAGTTCTGATGACCTTTCAGTAAATCCAATGATATCAGAGAAGAACACAGTTACATTTTCAAACATCTTGGGCTCTGTACTCCCTTTTTCCTTTAAATCCGAGGCAACTCCAGAAGGTAATATATTAAGCAAGAGCTCATCAGATTTTTCTTTTTCTGCTGCTATTATTTTCGTGGCTCTTCTTTTCTGAACGAGTCCATAAAAAATAATTAGTGCAAGTACTAACACAGATACAAATCCATATATGAACGAATTACGCAGTATCTTTTGCTTTTTCAGATCAAGACCCTGAATAATCTCGTTTTGCTTCATGATCCTTATCTCTTTATCCTTCCTCTCAGTCTTATATTTGATTTCAAAATTTGCTATCTGCTTATGCTTTTCAGCCGAGAAAACTGTATCTTTTAGGTCATTGTATTTTTTATAATATTCCAAAGACCTTTTGTAATCACTTTTTGCAGAATAAAGTTGTGATAGTCTGTGATAATTTGTTATTGTTTGGTTTCCATTATCTAGTTTGAGAGTCATTTCAAGGCTTTCCGACAAGAATTCATAAGCTTTATCATAGTCACCTGATAAACTGTAGATATTTCCAATATTTGATAGAACAGTAGAAATTTCAGGATCCAGATTAAGCTCCCTGTATTTGATCAGGGCCAGCTCAAGATAATTTATAGCTTTATCATATTCTTTGATATCTTTATATACCACGCCAATATTATTATAAGACCTTGCAATTCCTTCAATATCGTTTAATCTGATCTCAGTATTTAGTACCTCATTATAATACTCAATAGCTTTATCATACTGCTTCATGTTATGATAAACTAATCCGATATTATTTAATCTCGTGGCAACTTCTTCCTCATCCTCAGATTCTATTGCGATTCTAAGTGCTTCCTCAAAGTTTTCAAGTGCATTATCATAATCCCCCCATGAGTTGTATACCAAACCAATATTGCTCAAAGTTTTAGCAACATTAATAGTATCTCTTAATACATCAAATATTTTCAATGATTGTTCGTAATACTCTATTGCTTTATCGTATTTACTCCATGAATCGTATAAGTATCCAATATTATTTAGGGATTTTGCAATAGCACTGCTATCCCCTGATTGAATATCCATGGCAAGTGCATTTAAATAATATTCCAGTGCCTTGTCGTAAATACCTATGGTTTCATACATAGATCCAATATTACATATCCTTGTTGCAATTCTTTCGTGGTTTTCTTGTTGTTTATCTATTTCCAGAGCCTGCTCCAGATAGGAAATGGCCTCTTCACACTGCTTCATATTGTAGTAACATACTCCAATACTATTCATACAATTTGATATTTGATCCAAATCAGGCTTTTCTTGTTCCCTTTCGGTTTGAATACATTTGTTAAGCATATTTACTGCTTCAAGGTATTTCCCATCATTATAAAGAGAATATCCAAAGTTCTCAAACTCCTGTGCAGATGTATCCGTCTGTGCAGTAAGAACAGCTTCAGAAAGCTGGAGAAGTGAAAGGAGAATAAGTATTAAGATTTTTTTTCTCATACTTAATTAATAGGTTTATCAGGCTTAACCTAAACTCTTATGTTAAGTCAGAATTAATCAAATTATCACACTAATATCAGGATTAGGTACAGGGATAAGGTTACCATTATCATCAAGCTGGTACAAAATAACGGTTGCTGCTGATTGTGTTCCAGCAAGCCCAGCCTTTGATTTTACAATACGAATGCCAGATCCTTCATTAGCAGCAGTTGTATTGTTATCGCCATCTTCCACAATATCACCATCTCCAGGAACTGAGTGCGCAGCGGCAACCGGAGGTACTTGATCACTAAAGCATACTACATTTTTTATATTTGGATTGTTACGCAAAAAGTCTTCGATAGAAATCCTGTTTGCTGGATTATCATCATACTGACATACAAACTGGAAAGGCACCGCAGCAATAAGATCATTTGAAACCGTATCAAGGTCTTCTATTTTAGTGGGACAAGCTATCACACTACCTTCATTCCAGCCAATATATGGAATTTTGGCATCGATCTTTATTTTAATTTCATTACGCATATTAATATTTAGTGAATTCTCCAGTAAATCCATTCTACCTCCTCCAATTACTATTGCCTGTGCTTGTCTAATCATTTCGATAGGATTATTGCCTTCTGTAATATTTTTAAGATTTACTGTTCCAAATAACTCCTGAACTTTTCCTTTATACAAAATAATATCAGTACCATCATAAGCATAAGGGATGAATAAAACTTCGGTAATATCATTACCGGTATTCAAGGCATATGATCGAAACAGTGAATTGATTTCAGCTGTCATAAACACCTTTGTGTTCACAAAGGAATAGTTATCAACCAGGTTTGTCAATAGTAGGTTTTTTTCCATGATATTTATATTTGGTTTATAAAATAAACTTATCACCAACTTTGTGAAATGGAATATAATTTTTCTCAAATATACAAATATTTCCGACTGAACACAAGAAATAAATTAAAATAACTAGGTTAATACCTGCATTTATAAATTGATCTAATTGCCAATTGTCTAATTGTTCATAAAAAAACAATTAATTGAGTTAAGAAGGTTAGTGGTTAATTTAGAGTATAAACCCACAAAAGATGGTTTGAGTTTTTCCTACTTAACTACTTAACTAATCAACCACTTAACTAATTTAGAAATTCTCTTTAGTCATGCCTAAGCGCTTCTACGGGATTAATGCGAGCTGCACGGGAAGCAGGGTATAGTCCGGCTGCAAGGCTTACAACAACAGAAAACACAATTGCTCCCAACACCAGCCAGAGCGGAAAATAAAATAGTATTACCGTCTCTTCTCCCGCCGGCATAATGCTTGTATTCACAACATAATTTGCAACACGCGACACCATCCAGCCCAGGATCAAACCAAAAATAGCCCCTACCAGTCCAATAGCTGACGCTTCAACAAAAAAGATCTTCCTGATCTCCCATTCACTGCCGCCAATAGCTTTCATAACACCTATTTCACGGGTTCTCTCGAGTATTGACATAATCATTGTGTTAATAATACCAAGTGATGCGACTATCAGGGCAATAGTACCAATAGCTCCAAGAATAGCATCCATTATCATAAACACCCTCCTTATTTCCTTAAGCTGATCTCCAATAGAAAATACCTTAACTCCAATTTGCTCAAGTTCCTTTTTTACAAATTTCACATCCTCAATTTCCTCCACCCTGACATAAAGCGAATTATAGCCTCCTTTTTTCTTTTTCTTGCTAAAGAAATTCCACATAGAGGTAAAATTTGTTCTTGGAATAGCTCTTGCAGTTTTCATTGGGATAACAATTCCGCCTTTGTATGCATCATTGGAAAATGAAGAAGCCTTTTTTAAAATACCGCATATCACATATTCTGAAATATTTTCTTTGAAAGGCTGATTGTCGGCACCAATATTCATTAATCCCCCTAAAGCTATCTGAGGTGCGTTAACAACAGCTGAAATGACTTTTATTTTTCGTCCCAGAATTGAGTCAACAGGAAGTATGCAAACACCATCCAATGAATCTTTTTCTGATAATGAGTAAGGCTTGTCCTCATCTTCAGCTATTATTTTCAATCTTTTTAGTGTTTCCCATCTTATTACTACTTCCTTGGATGAGTCATTGTCAAAGAACTTCCCTGCAAACAGGTCATTGTAAGGCTTAAACTCTCCCATACTTGCCGGGACTGCATTAACATTTGTACTGCTTGTTTCTTCCCCAATCTCAAGTTTAACAACAAACCAGATCTCCGGAAAAACAGTATTTACACCTTCTATTTCCCGGATCACCTGTATCAATGAATCATTCAACGGAATACTTTGCTTTTGAACAGTATCTTCTTCCATTGCATCATGCATCATACCTTCAAGGTCAATTTCTTCAGAAGTTACTGTCATACTTGTAAACAGGTCATTATTGGCAAAAGTATCTTCAACATTTTTCTGCATTCCTGTTCCAAAGGAAACCATAGAGGTTAAGGCAGCAATGCCAATTACAACACCAAGTAATGTCAAAAATGTACGTAATCTCGTCCGCCATAAGTTGGTAAAACCAAGACTAAACATATCTAATAGGTTCATGATATTGAGGGATTAAATTGTTTTATTTTGTATTTCATTATTTTGTAGTATTCTTTTAACAAATGACTAGAATTACAAATGAACTAGAATGACTAAAATTATAATTATAGTCACTTGTAATTCGAAACTCTAGTCACTTATTACCATACCATCTTTCAGCCGGATAACATTATCCGAAACCCTTTCTGCTGTTTCTATGTCATGAGTCACCATCAAAATGGTTAGATTTTTTTCTTTATTTAAATTCATAAGCAAATCTATTATCTCCTTAGAAGTTGAGCTATCAAGATTTCCTGTTAACTCATCAGCTAGAAGAACTTTAGGATTATTAGCCAGGGCACGTGCAATTGCCACTCGTTGAGCTTCCCCACCTGAGAGTTCGGCAGGTTTATGATAAAGTCGTTGTTCGAGTCCAACGCTCTTTAATAATTCGGCAGCTTTCTCTTTCCTATCCTTTCGGGGCACACCACCAAAAGCAAGAGCTAATGTTACATTTTGTAATGCATTCCTTGAATGGATAAGGTTAAAGGATTGAAACACCATTCCAACTAAAAATCTCCTGTGAAGTGCAAGTTCATAACGGCTCATTTTAATAAGATCTTTTCCGTTTATCAATATCTGCCCTGAAGTTGCAACATCAAGTCCTCCAATTAAATTCAGAAGGGTAGATTTTCCGGATCCTGATTTACCTACTATTGATATTATCTGACCATTATGAAATTTATAGGAAATATCTTTTACTGCAGGTATTTCGATTTTGCCCTTATGATAAATTTTACAAAGATTTGAAACCTCCAGTATATGCTTATCATATGTATCGTTCATAACTAGCTCTTTAAAATATAATGATGATTTATATTTACAAACTTAAGAAAAAAAATATTGGGTTTTATATTAAATATATAAGTAAAATTACTAATTTTGCACGCACAAAAAAAACAAAGCGGTTCCGTAGCTCAGCTGGATAGAGCAACAGCCTTCTAAGCTGTGGGTCG
>JAIOTT010000275.1 GCA_021106655.1 Bacteroidales bacterium | reverse complement strand
TTGTATTTATAGTCTTTTGTAATATTTCCGAGGCCGTCTCTTTTTCATTGCAAGAGGTTAATACAATCAATACAATAGATAGTCCTAAAAAAGTATTTCGATTATTTTTCACAATTATATCATTTTACAGCTGTTAATTATTCTATACAAATATATTTACTATTTCTTAATATCTCAATATTGTAATGATAAACTTTCGATAGGACTCGTAATTTTTGATATGTCTTTTGTTGAAACATGTGTGTAAATTTCTGTTGTCTTAGGTGAATTATGGCCTAATAGGATTTGTATGGTTCTTAAATCTGTTCAGCATGCAGATTTGAAGATGAAAAGCAATCCACTAGTGGGGTTTATGGAAAATTTTTGAGTTTTAATGAATGAAAATAATTAAGGTAAAGAAAGGAAATAATGAGTTAACTTACCTGGCTGTAATGATAATTATTCAATACCACTATTATCCCTGACATTCACTTCTATCTGTTTAATCCTGCGCTTGTCAACAGCAGATATCCTAAAAGAAAAGCCCTGGAATTTAATAACATCATCTTTCCTGGGTATGGTTCCTTCAAGCTCCAGGATAAGGCCTGCAAGTGTGTCTGACTCTCCCCTGACCTCTTCAAAAATATCATCTTCAATCCCAATTATCTTACAGAAATCGTTGAGAGAGGTTTTTCCTTCAAAAATATAATTATTGGCATCCAAATGGGAATAATTTATTTCATTAACATCCCTGTCAAATTCATCGCTGATCTCACCAACAATTTCCTCGATAATATCCTCCAGAGTGACAATACCTGAAGTTCCTCCATACTCATCAACAACTATTGCCAAATGGATCTTCCTCTCCTGAAATTCATGCAGGAGATCATTTATACGCTTATTTTCAGGAACAAAAAAAGCTTCTCTCAACAAAAATCTCCAATTAAAATCATCATTTTTATGCAGATGAGCAAGTAAGTCCTTTATGTAAAGAACTCCTTTTATATTGTCAAAATTACTCTCATATGCTGGTATACGTGAAAAACCTGAATCTCTGATGATCTTTATTAAATCTTTAAACCCTAAAGTAATATCTACGGCAGTCACATCTATCCTGGATTTCATTATCTCACTAACATTAATATCTCCAAACCTGACAATCCCTTTAAGCATTTTGGTCTCTTCTTCAGGTGTATTTTCATCGGCAGTAATTTCTATAGCATCCGAAAGCTCACTAATAGAAATATCATGTCCTTTACGGTTAATCCTTTTGTCAATAAATGATGTGGAATTTATAAGCAGTGAGCTCAATGGATAAAATATCTGATTAAGCAATTGCAGCGGTCGTGCCATAAAAAGAGAAAATCTGAGTGCATTTTGATTTGCGTATATCTTAGGAATGATCTCTCCTATCAATAAAAGAATTGAAGTGATAACCACAACCTGTATAATAAATCCAATTACAGGAAAGCCTGAAAAATCAAAGGTACTGTTAATAATTAATGCAGAAAGGATTATAATTGCAACATTTATAAAATTATTTGCAATCAGTATTGTTGCAAGTAAGCGCTTTGGTGTCCCTAATAATTTGATAATAGTTTTAGAGGATCTCTCCTTCTGCAATCTGATCTTTTCCATTTGAGAAGGATTCAAGGAAAAGAATGCAATCTCAGACCCGGATATCAAAGCTGAGCATAACAATAAAACAAGCGTTAATATCAAAGAAATTACTACCTTAAAAGTGAATGGTTTGAACAAGATGCCAGCAAAAATCCATAACATCCATAAGTAGGGATCAATATCGGGGTCTTCCAAAATTATTTAATTTAATTCCACTTCAGAGAGAAACAAATCAATACAAAATTAATAAATATTATTTAGCCTTTAGTATTTACCAAAATAAAAAGGCATCAACCTAGAACGGTAGATCATCTTCAACTTCAGTTGCCGGAGTATCAGTCGTTGCCTCTTGTGGGCTATCTCCATTTTGCTGCTTTCTCCCTCCTCCAAGCATTGTCATATTATCACCAACAATTTCAGTGGTGTATCTTTTGTTACCATCTTTATCCTCCCAGGAGCGGGTCTTTATCTTACCTTCAAGAAATATTTGGTTTCCCTTGTTAAGATATTTTTCAGCAACATCAGCCAATCCCCTCCATAGCACTATATTATGCCATTCAGTCTGCTTGACTCTATTTCCTTCTTTGTCTTTATACTCTTCAGTTGTCGCTAGAGAGAATGATGTTTTTTTTACTCCACTGTCGAATGTTTGAGATTCCGGATCTTTTCCAAGATTCCCAATTAAAATCACTTTATTTACGCCGTTTGCCATCTAATAAAATTTTAAAATTAATACTAATAAAAACTTATTTCAAAAGTACTACAATAATGGCCCCATGTCAACCAATAATGAGTATTCATGTTATAATAAGCTGCTACTACAGTTTTTCATTGAGTAAATTGTATCAGTTAACCATTAATAATTAACATATTAGCACATTAGCATATTAGCATATTAATCATATTAGCACATCATCGTCTTTTACAATTCGTCTTACAAATGAGATCAGCAACAATAGTGCAGCAACAAACATAGATATCCTTCCAATATAATCTCCATAAATTGCATAAAAAGTTAATTCTGAATTTATATTAACCTCCTGTTTTATCACTGCGGTAACCCAGTATTTTGTAGCTTGCTGAATATCCCCTCTCTGATTAACAAAACATGATATTCCTGTATTTGCTGACCTTGCAATGCTTCTTCTTAATTCAATAGCCCTCAAAGATGCGAAGGTAAGATGCTGTCGATGACCAGGAGTATCTCCCCACCAGCCATCGTTCGTAATTATAGTAATGAACTCTGCGCCATTGCGCACAAACTTTGCACAAAACTCTCCGTAAATCGATTCATAGCATATAAGAGGAGCAACTTTCAGAGAATCACGGCATCTTGTAAAAGGTTTTCTTAATTTATCTCTACCGAGTCCTCCCACTGTACCACCAAGATCAAAAGCAAGTTCTGAAAGTGGGTTTAATAATTGGGGAAATGGCATTTTTTCAACTCCGGGTACAAGTTTCGATTTATGATAAAGCTGAATATTATTGCATGTATCCAGAAATAACGCCGTATTATATGCATCATAATAGAATTTTTCCCTTGCATGAAACCTCCGGGTTACTGTAGGTTTGTCTACTTTGAGAAACTTTTTAAAAGTTGAAGCACCTATTATAATGCTTAGATTAGGATTATCTCGTAAATAGTATTTTATACGATTCAGGCTGGGGGATTTCTCTAATTGTCGTTCCCATACATTCTCCTGTATTGCGGATTCCGGACAAACAAGAAAATCCGTATTCTTATCAACCTTCTCATCAGCAAGATCAAGTGTTTTTTTCATTACAACATATGGTGGAAGAGAATATAGCTCGTTATAGGGATCTATATTTGGTTGTACAATTACAACACTAACAGGATCTTTTTCTTCCTCATAATTATTATATATAAAGAACGAACTTATTATCGGCAAGAATATTACGATAGCAGATAAAACTGAAAAATGTATTATCCGTTTTTTTGATCCTGCTTTACTGATAATGTTATTTAAACCTTCGTAAAGTAAGATATTCACCAGGATTACCCAGACTGTACCTCCAAATGCACCTGTATATTCATACCATTGTATCCATTTATAGTAGGTGGCAAATCCATTTCCAAAATTTAACCACGACCATGAGAGATCCCAATCGAGATGGAGAAATTCAAAAGCCGTCCAGTATACTATTAGGGCAATATATGCTATTCTTTTTTTTAACAGTATTTTTTTTGTTAGATGAAAAAGATTAAAAACTATTGCCATAAAAAGAGAATTCAATGTGACAGCCATAACAGCTCCGATAGAAGTAGCATTTGAAATCCACCAGGTTGTTAATAAGTTCCAAATCAAAAATGCAGGGAAAGAATAAACTAATCCATAGAAGCGACAAGATCTTTTTCCTCCACAAGGAAACTTATCCTCCATATATAATAAAGGTATAAGTGCAATAAATAAAAATCCGGGGAAGCCATTGGCAGGCCAGGCAATGCTAAGCAATAGCCCTGATAATAATGACAACAATAAAAGTTGATACTTTTTCATAAATACTTAGCCTGATTAATTCATAAGCTTTGTTGTACTTTGTGGTTAATCTTTTTTTACCACGAAGGAACACAAAGAAAACTATAATATTATTACAATTTATGAATTATTCAGCTTAAAAGGTAAAAATACTTATTAAAACACTTAATAATTACATAATTAAATAAGTTCTAATAAAGAAATTTCTCATAGGGAAATCTTTTCCTGTGGATTTCTTTAACCTCTTGATAAAGTATATCTTTTAATTCACTCAGGTTTTGTTTTTTTAAGGCTGAAATAAAAATTGAAGGAGTATTATCTTTTGCCATCCAGGTGTTTTTTAAGTCTTCCAGACTAAAGTTATCCTTAGTAGCCGGGCTAAGATCATCAGCCTCTTTTTCAATAAATGTATAAGCGTCAATTTTATTAAAAACAAAAATAGTTCTCTTATCAGAAGCATTAATATCTGATAAAGTTTGCTGAACAACATTGATCTGCTCTTCAAATTCCGGATGAGAAATATCAACAACATGAATCAGGATATCAGCCTCCCTGACTTCGTCAAGGGTAGATTTAAAGGATTCAATAATTCCATGAGGCAGCTTTCTGATAAAACCTACAGTATCTGATATTAAGAGTGGTAAATTATCAAGAACCAGCTTTCTGACGGTCGTATCAAGAGTGGCAAATAATTTATTTTCCGCAAATATATCTGATTTACTCAACAGGTTCATCAAAGTTGATTTCCCAACATTGGTATAACCAACAAGTGCAACCCTGACTAATCTTCCTCTGTTTTTTCTCTGACTGGATTTCTGCTTATCGACCAGGATAAGTTTTTTCTTTAATAATGTAATTTTATCCCTTATTATACGTCTGTCAGTCTCGATTTCAGTTTCACCGGGGCCTTTCATACCAATTCCACCTTTTTGTTTAGAAAGGTGAGTCCAGAGGTTAGTCAGGCGTGGTAATAAATATTCATACTGAGCAAGTTCAACCTGTGTTTTTGCATGAGCTGTTCTGGCCCTGGTAGCAAAGATATCTAGTATAAGATTATTTCTGTCCAGTATTTTACATTCCAGGATTTTTTCAATATTTCTTAACTGAGCAGGAGATAACTCATCATCAAATACTGCAATATCAATATTTTCTGCTTTAACATATTCCCTGATTTCCTCAAGCTTACCCTTTCCTACAAAGGTTTTTGGGTGAGCATATCTTAATTTCTGTATGAAACGCTGCCTGGGAATTGCTCCGGCAGTCTTTAATAAAAATGCAAGCTCATCAAGATATTCATCAACATTTTGATTATCTTGTTTTGTTGTTATCAAACCAATCAGTATCGCTGTTTCCGGCTTAATTTCAGTATTTATACCTTGAGACATCTGCATAGACATCAGATAATTATTTCATCATTATTTTTGTTGTAGAAGTGGTATTCAAGTAGCTGATATGATGAACTCGGGAAAATCTTGATTGGTTTTTTATACTTAAGACGCCATTTTGCTCTTATTGAAAATAATCCTTTTGTGAGGTAAGCAAACATATAAGGATGAACATTAACTTTTAGATAGTCTTCATTTTGTTCATTGATAAGATATCTTAAATTATTTTCTATTTCATCGATAAGGATAATACTTGGTTTTACTTCTCCACTACCTTCACAGCATGGGCATTTCTCAAGTATTGAAATATCCATTTCAGGACGAACTCTTTGCCTGGTTATTTGTACAAGGCCGAATTTACTTGGAGGAAGAATGGTATGCTTTGTACGGTCATTGCGCATTTCATCCTTTAAGGTCTGGAATAATTTCCGTCTGTTAACGGCTTCATTCATATCGATAAAATCAACAACAATGATCCCACCCATATCTCTAAGTCTTAATTGTCGTGCCACTTCCCTGGCAGCTTCTATATTCACCTCTACAGCATTGGTTTCCTGATTGTTTTCTTTGTTTGTACGATGTCCGCTATTAATATCAATAACATGAAGAGCTTCAGTATGTTCTATAATCAGGTATATTCCGCTCTTAATTGTAACAGATTTCCCAAAAGAACTTTTAATTTGTTTGTCAACCCCATAATGTTCAAAAATAGGAAGTTTACCCTTATAAAGTTTTACAATCCCGACTTTATCAGGAGCGATTTGTTTGATATAGTTCTTTGTATCCTCAAATAATACCGTGTCATTAATATAAATACTATTAAATGATTCGTTGAGCAGATCCCTCAATATTGCTGACGTCCGGTCAAGCTCGCTAATTATTTTACTCGGTGGTTTTACGGCATTTAGTTTTCTTATGGAGGTCTCCCATTTCTGCACCAGATCTTTTAAGTCAGCATCCAGTTGAGCTACTAATTTATTTTCAGCAACAGTTCTGATTATAACGCCAAGATTATTGGGTTTTATGCTACTTATCAGTCTTTTGAGTCGCTTTCTTTCTTCAGGATCCTTGATCTTCTGAGAAAGTGATATCCTGTTGGAAAATGGAACCAGAACAAGATATCTGCCTGCAAAAGATATTTCAGAGGATACCCGTGGTCCCTTAGTAGAAATTGGTTCTTTGGCTATCTGAACCAGAATAGACTGGTTAGAGCTAAGAACATTGGAGATTTTCCCTGTTTTCTCAATATCTTTTGCAAGCACAAATTTATCAAAGTCAATTTGACTTGACTTACCTGCAATGGCGAGTTTGGTTAATTTATTCAGGGAATTTATCTGTGGACCGAGGTCAAGGTAATGCAAAAAAGCATCCTTTTCGTAACCAACACTAACAAAGGCAGCATTGAGTCCGGGCATTACTTTTTTTACTTTACCCAAATAAACATCTCCTACTGCAAAATTCTGGTTGTGCTTTTCCTTGTGCAATTCAACCAAAAACTTATCTTCAAGAAGGGCAATATTGACTTCGGTAGAATTCGAATCTATAATTAATTCTTTTGTCAAAATGAAGGTATATTTTACATATAAATGTAATTACCAGTCATGGTCCCGTGAAATCAAAAATCTGATGGGCTATTCGCTAAAATCATAAAGCAAAATGATTTATTTGCATAATCCATTATTATGCAAATAAATCATATCATAAACAATGAATCACATTCATTTTATTTCTTCTTATGTCTGTTTTTTCTCAAGCGCTTTTTACGCTTATGAGTTGACATCTTATGTCTTTTTCTTTTCTTACCGCTAGGCATAACTTGGTCAATTAAATCTTTTTTATTTTACGTTATTCTTTACTTCGTTCACAAAGGTCTTAGCCGGTTTAAAAGAAGGAATATTGTGAGCTGGAATAATTATGGTTGTATTTTTTGAAATATTTCTCCCAGTCTTTTTTGCTCTTTTTTTAATAGTAAAACTACCAAAACCCCTTAAATAAACATTCTCACCATTAATCATTGAGTTCTTTACAGATTCCATAAATGCTTCAACTGAGGCTTGTACAGCCACTTTTTCAATACCAGTTTTATTAGCAATTTCTGCTACAATTTCCGCTTTTGTCATATCTTATTCTTTTTTAAGGTGTTAATAAATTATATATCATTCGGGCTGCAAATATAGAATTTTTTTTTATTAAGATACAATTATTTTATTTTTTATTTATTTATTTGATCCTTAGTACCTCAATTTATTGTATACTCATCGTATTTGATTTTTATAAATCAATAATTGAATAATCGAACATTCGAGCAATCGATTGTAGATTATTCGATTACTCAATTTTGGTAACCCATTTGTAGTTTAAATGTCTAATTGCCCTAATTGCTCTATTATATAACTTGTGCTTGAAGTATCACATCCTCATTTAGTTGTGATTTAAGCCTTAATAGTTTTTTTTCTAAACTTTTGTAGTATGCATTCATTGATTTTCTTGTATGTTCTTTA
>JAIOTT010000225.1 GCA_021106655.1 Bacteroidales bacterium | reverse complement strand
TTGTCATAATTACTAGTGAATTACACGAAGTAAATTACATCCGAAGGATAAATTGCACGAAGTGAATTACTATGAATTACACGAAGCAAATTACATGCATAACACAAATGACGTCTTCGGCAAGCTACTAATTGCCGGATGAAGACTGCCTACTGTGGACTTGTTACGAGTTGTGGGTTATTTCGGGAAAAGTATCTCCATACGATCAACCTTCAAGTCAATATCTTGCAGATCTTCATTATCTGTTGAAACGAAGTCGGAATTCGTGAGTAATAATAAACCCTTTTCGGGAATATTAAAAAACTTGCTTTCATCATAAGATAATTGCAAAAAGAAATTCTTGCGCAAAATATGCAATACTCCCAAATCTCCACCTTTCCAGCTTATCACTGTCCCCTCCCCTTTTTTCCTAAAACCTGACAGATCGAATTCTCTCCCGTTAAATAACATAAGATCTTCTAGAGTGCTACCAATTTTTACTCCCTTGTGTGTTTGCCATTTCTTACCCAGTATAACTATCCTGTCAGGATACTTATTTTCTTTTTTGTTCTTCCAGATAATAAAGAGCCTCTTATCAGCTTCGTTGAGAAATAAATATGTACCATAAAATAAGTCTCCATCAATGATCAGTGAATCACTAATAAGATTTTCAGCACCATAGATCTCATTTAAACCTTCAATTGATGAATTATAAACTATCTTACCTACCTTCATTCCGGGTATACAAGTCCAACTATTGAGTTCTTTAATGATTGACTCTGCATATTTGCATTGCTCAGCTTCAGGATATTTTTTTATAAAAGCTTCGTATGATAAAATAGTATTGATTTTTGCAGCTTGATCAAAAGCTAAATTATTTCTAAGTTTTATAGCCTCATCCACCTCTTTGGCATCAGGATAGTCATTGATATATTTGTTATATATATCTACATTGTTTGTATCTGTAACTGTTTTAAATATAAGTACATTCATCAGCTTATTGGCATCCTCAACTTCTGTAGCCTCCGGGTAATCCATGATAAACTTCTTATATACTTCAACATTGTTTGAGTCCTTAACTTGCTCAAAGAGTAGTTGATTTCTATATTTTACAGCTTTTGCAACATTCAGGCTGTCGGAGAAATTTGCCATATAAAACTCATATGCATCAATTGTATTTTGATTGTGAACATCCTCAAATACAAGATTGTTGCGTAATTGTTTTACCTCAATAATATGATTTGAAAATGGACATTGTGCCAGGAAAGAATTTAGTAATGTTGTATCATTTTTCGAAATAAGACCATTATACAATTCATCATCAATACTTATAAATTTTTTATTAATAATATCTTCATTTAAATCTGATGATATTTTAGCTTTACTCTCAACATCAAGCTTATCGAAATTTACTTTTGCAACATTAACATAATTCAGCGCTTTAAACAGATCCCGACTATTATTAGCACTATCGGAGTAAACAAGTCCCATTCCAAAGTTTGCAGAAGGATCCGTAGAATTTTCAGTAAGTGTCTTATTAAAATGTCCTTCAGCTCCAGAGAAGTTTTGATTAGCTATCAATTTATTCCCTTTCTTTAAACTTTGGCTAAAAGCTGTGCTAACTAATAAAAATGCTGCTGTTATGAGTATTATTTTTTTCATCTGTAAATGGTTTTATTGTGATATTAAAAAGTAAAAAAGATAGATTCCCCTATTGCTTTACCGGACAAATTTACAAAAAAAAAATTAATGCCACTAAATTGCGAATAAGGCCATAAAAACAGGTATTAGTCTTTAATTCTTGTATTCGTGGCTTTTTTATAAACTTCTATGCCTCTATTTCCCGGATATAACAATTAGTTTTTTAGTCATAATGCTATTTCCAAAATTTAATCTATAAAAATACACTCCTGACTTAAGTTTGTGTGGGAATATTTCAGAGGTTCTTATAATATAGTTACCGGAAGCTTGTTTCGGCATTGAGGTATTATGCAAAGTTTTGCCGGTGATATCCAGAATACAAATTCCGACATCGGTTTGCTTTTTAAGCTTATACCTAATAGTAATATTTCCGTTTGATGGGTTTGGGTATATTTCAATTTCGTTATCTTCCAGAATGATCTCATTAATTCCGATATTAACAGTATCCAATCTCACGCAGGCACTTCTAACAGTATCTCTTCTGAACATCATCCAATCTGGGCCACCAAAACTTTCTGTAGAAATAGCATATCCCCTGCCGTAATTAAACTGCACATCAGGATAAATGGCATGGCCACCAACAATGAAAACATCAAGTATGGAATCTCCATCAAAATCAGCTATAACCGGAGCATGATCGATCTCAAAATTACTACTATCATGATGTGCTCTAAGGCTGACACTCCATAATTCATCTCCATTTGCTCCGTGTAAGGCATGGACAACACCTCCGCTTGTACCAAAAACGAGGTCAAGGGTATCATCATTATTAACATCAGAAATAGCAGGTCCACGAAATGATGTGTACCATGAAGGGATATCAAAGTCCCAGATCAGGTCTCCGTTATTATCAAGTACACCCACTCGATCTGAGTCAATAAAAATGATCTCATACAAATTATCATTGTTCAGGTCGGCCATTGTTGTAGGCGCTCCGATATAAATTGGATTATTGAATGAATAGTCCCACTTCAGGCTTCCGTCTTCCGCATTTAAAACAAGAAGGGTTCCATCATAGGTTCCAATAGCAAGCTCCATAAAACCGTCACCATCAATATCCGCAAATGAGGCTCCATGATACATATAATCATTTGGAAGATCTGACTCCCAAATCAGATGCTGGTCATTGCCACAAAAGCACCAGATCTTGTGGTTATCATCGAAGCTCCAGTTTGCAACAACAAAATCGAGTTGTCCGTTATTATCAACATCCAGTATTATAGGTGCTGTTTGTATCCATGAATTCAGGTCGACAGGCAGATCCCAGGCTATGCTGCCATCTTCACCATTCAGACAAGTGACATATCCCCCAAAATTTCCGTGCAAAATTTCAGGTTTTCCGTCATTATCAACATCACCTACTGTTGGGGGTGAATCACTTCCGTGAAGGGTTGTAACCCATTCAATAGCTCCGTTATGTCCTTTAAAGCAAAAGGTTTTGGGGACGCATGAACCTGGCAGGATAACTTCGAGGCTGTCATCCATGTCTACATCAAATATCAGGGGAGCAACGTCGTTACATCCACCTGTATTTACTTTCCAGAGCAAGCTGCCATCTTCCAGGTTGAGGGCATAGACCGAGCTGTCGTTACGGTAACAACTAAATACTACCTCCAGCTTACCATCATGATCTATGTCTGCACATGCAGAATTCCCGAAGCACTCATCGTGGACATCGTACCACCATTTTATTTGGGGAGTTTGGGCATATCCCTGGTTAACAAAATAAACACAAAACAGAAAGATTATTAGCTTTTTCATAGGATAGAATAGTTTATGGTTGACAATAGAAACATGAAACCATTTTGACAAAGTTAATCAATTATTCCAATTTTTCCACCATTCCATTTTCCTATTCTTCCAGGTTTCCATTCCTAATTTATTTTATCTATCTTTGTCTGATTATTAACCTATTCTGAGTAATTCATAA
>JAIOTT010000013.1 GCA_021106655.1 Bacteroidales bacterium | reverse complement strand
GTTATCAATTAATAATTAACCATTAATAATTAATAATTAGTTCTCGGCAAGAATTTTTTTACCTTTCTCAATTGCTTCCTCGATAGTTCCTACCAGGTTAAAAGCAGCTTCCGGATATTCATCCACCTCACCGTCAACTATCATGTTGAATCCTTTTATTGTATCTTCTATCGAAACTGTAGTTCCTTTTAGTCCGGTAAATTGCTCAGCAACAAAAAATGGCTGTGAGAGGAATCGTTGAACACGACGAGCACGGTGGACAACTAATTTGTCCTCCTCTGAGAGTTCATCCATACCTAGAATAGCAATAATATCCTGAAGTTCTTTATATCGCTGCAGAATTTCTTTAACTCTTTGTGCAGTATTATAATGTTCTTCACCAACAATTTCCGGTGCCAGAATTCGAGAGGTTGAATCCAGAGGATCCACAGCGGGATATATACCAAGCTCAGCTATTTTCCTGCTAAGTACAGTAGTAGCATCGAGGTGAACAAATGTTGTTGCAGGTGCAGGATCGGTTAAATCATCAGCAGGCACATAAACAGCCTGAACAGAAGTAATAGATCCCCGTTTTGTTGAAGTAATACGCTCCTGCATAATACCCATCTCTGTTGCAAGGGTTGGCTGATATCCCACAGCAGATGGCATACGTCCGAGCAAAGCAGATACTTCTGATCCTGCTTGTGTGAAACGGAAAATATTATCAATAAAGAACAAAATATCCCTGCCTCCGGATTTTTCATCTCCATCTCTGAAATATTCAGCGAGACTTAGACCGGATAAAGCTACACGGGCACGGGCTCCGGGGGGTTCGTTCATTTGTCCGAAAACAAGTGTTGCCTGTGATTTTGCCAGCTCTTTGAGATCAACTTTTGAAAGATCCCAGCCTCCATTTTTCATGTCTTCCTCAAATTCAGAACCATATTTTATTACTCCGGATTCAATCATTTCGCGTAAAAGATCATTACCCTCTCGTGTTCTTTCTCCAACTCCGGCAAAAACAGATAATCCAGAATAACTTTTGGCAATATTATTTATCAGTTCCATGATGATAACAGTTTTACCAACTCCGGCACCGCCGAACAAACCAATCTTACCGCCTTTGGAATAAGGCTCAATGAGATCAATCACCTTAATTCCTGTAAACAAAACCTCTTTTTTTGTTGTAAGGTTTTCAAATTTTGGAGGATCCCTGTGAATACTATATGGATTAGTTTTTTCAACATCTCCAAGGCCATCAATAGCTTTCCCGATAACATTAAATAAACGTCCCCTTATTTTTTCACCTGTCGGCATGGAAATAGGTGCACCGGTTGAAATAACATCCAATCCTCTATATAAGCCATCTGTAGAATCCATAGCAATAGCCCTGATTGTACTTTCACCAATGTTCTGCTGACATTCCAGAATAATTACATCCCCGTCATCATTTTTTACTTCTAAAGCATCGTAAATGTTTGGAAGATCTATATTATCTTCAAAAGCTACATCAATTACCGGACCTATTATCTGTGATATCTTACCTTTATTTTTATTATTCATAATAATGTTCTAAATTTTTTGCAAATATATAATAAGTTATTTAATTACTCAATAATGCTTTTTAGCAGGAAGACCGAAGATAGTGGCAGTTGCAGTTGCAGCAGCAGTCAGGAAGAGTAGGCAGTCCACAGTATGCAGTTGGAAGCCCGAAGACAAGAAACATGAAAGTCCGAAGACAAGCTCGTTTATCGAAGCGTCCTCGCTTCGATATTTTATTTTCTTTCGAATCCGGTTCAGAAATGCTTGTTTTCTTTTAGATGCTGAAATATTATGATGCCGGAGGCATCAAATGTTTATAGAAAAAACGCATAAATAAAAACCATGTGACCCCGGCCGGAGGTATAGGATTTACATCCTTCGCAGTAGCAGCAGCAGGATAAGAGAGGTTAAGTTAATTACAGCAGTTCTTTCGAGATTCTCATATCCATAACAAGTTGTTCTTTTAGTGCATCAGCACTGTCAAATTTCATTATATCCCTGATCCGGCTTAAAAAATTTATTGTGATTTGTTGGCCATAGATAGTTTCATCGAAATCAAAAATGTGAACCTCTATATTTTCAGTATAATCGTTAAAAGTTGGTTTGCTACCAATGCTGACCATACCTTTTTGTGATTTGTTCTTATATTTTACATAAACTGCATATACTCCATTAGCAGGAATCAATTTATACTTATTTTCAACTGAAATATTCGCAGTTGGAAACCCTAGTGTTTTTCCTATTCTGTTTCCACCAATAACTTTTCCGGATAATGAATAATTATAAGCCAAATAATAATTAGCTTTTTCTATTTCCCCGACAGATAAAGCATACCTGATTTTAGTTGAACTTACCGCATCACTTTCAATTTCCAGAGCTGCTACCTGTTCAACAGCAAAGCCAAATTCTTTGCCAAATCCGTATAGATGATTAAAATCTCCCTTACGGTCTTTCCCAAAATGATGATCATACCCAACCACTAAACTCCTGGTTTGAATTTTATCAACAAGAATTGTTTTAATAAAATTTTCAGAGCTCATTTTTGAAAGTTCCTCTGTAAAAGTTAATAAAACCAAATGGTCAATTCCTGATTTTTGAATTAATCTCTGCTTTTCTTCAATGGAACTCAAGAACCTAAGCTTTTGGTGATCAAGCTTCAAAACTAAACGTGGATGAGGTTCAAAAGTGACAACGACAGTTTCTCCTTGTTTTTCTTTTGCGATCTCAATGAGCTTATTAAAAATGCTCTGATGTCCAATGTGTACGCCATCAAAGGTTCCCATTGTAACTACTGGATATTCAATTGTTGGAAGATTATCAGGGTTGATATGTATTTTCACAAAAAGCCTTGATTATGATTAATAATGATAAATCATGAATATAAAGATTCAAAAGTATAAAGATATAAGGTACAAAGATATAAAAGTTTGGAGTTTGGAGTTTGATTGCCTTTGTATAGTCTGCCAACTGCCACTGCCACTTTTTTTATTCCGATTTTTCTACAATCAAACCAACTTCCATTATCCCCGGGGTTTCAAGCTTTTCCATCATATTGTGAATAATAAAGGAATATTTTCCTTTTTGAGAAAGAGGATAATTTTTTAAGATCAGTATTGAACAATCCCAGATGTCGCCTGCCACGGAACCTTTGTAAGAGCCATCTTTATTCCTTATATTCAAATCATAATCATTATATCTTTCTTCTCCATCAGGAAATTTTATCAGCATTCCTGAATGTATTATTCTGTAAGGAACGCCATGAATGTACCTGATGGCAATATATATATCATAATTACTATCAGCATTTTCGATGGTAAGCTCAAATGGTATTTTTTCAAAGCGATTCCATGAATAATTCTTCAGCTCTTGGTGTTTTTCAAAGACTTTGTTTTCATTACATGCAGACAAAAATATGAGCAGAACCGCTACAGTTAAAAAGAAATTCGCCTGAAATCGGCACTTCGACAAGCTCAGTGTGCAACAGTTGGAAATCCTGGGAGAGAGATTAAAAATTTCTTCTGGCTTCCGGCTTCTGGCTTCTGGCCTATTTCTTTTATGTTTGGTGAAAATCATATACCCTATAACACTTTAACGACTATTCCAAAATAAATGACCATTAGAATTACTATCCAAACTAAGCTTCCAAAAAATGCAATTACCAAAGAATACCTGCTTTTGATATGGATGAATGGGAAAAGAAATAATTTACCAAGTAATCCTTTTTTTCTGATATAGTATGAGACTTCTATTTCACTATTAGGCATATTATTTTGATTACAGATAGTCTTACATAGCCTTATTCCAATTAATCCATAAATTCCGAAAAGTAAAAGAAAAACAACAGTAAGTATTGAGATCACAGGTAAAGAACCATAATTAGTTGTAAGTACAGGTAAAGAGTAAACATAAAAAACAATCACTCCTGAAACTAAGGAAATGATGTAAATTATTGATAGGAATATCCTCATAATTTCTTAAGCAACGAACGTCAATTTTATAAAAATTCTGTAGCTTTTATCTACAACCGAAATGTAAACAATCTAGTGAACATGGCTATGAGCAACTTCTTCTTCTGTTGCTTCCCGCACGCCAACAATTTCAACATCAAAATTTAGTGCCATACCTGCTAGTGGGTGATTGGCATTAATTGTAACGTCATCTCCTTTCACTTCTTTCACTACTATACGCTGCTTAGAGCCATCTGGTGCCTGTGCTTCAAACGCCATACCAACTTCTACTGAATCTACGCCCTGAAAAGTTGCTTTATCGATGATCTGTATGAGCTCTGGCATAATCTCTCCATAACCATCAGCAGGCTCGACCTTTACCTGTAATTTATCTCCCTCAACCTTACCTGTCAAAGCATTTTCCAATCCGGGGATGATATTTCCTACACCGTGTAAATAAGTTAGTGGCTCAGAACCTTCCGAATTATCAAGTATATTTCCGTCATTATCAGTTAACTTATAATGCATACTGACAACCAAATTATTACCAACTAATAAAGTCATAATATTTTTTTTGTTTTATGTGAAACATTTATTTTACTGCCAAAATTGGCAAACGGCAAAAATACAACAAATTATACAGTAGACAAATAAAAAAGATACTCACAGATTATGACAAAATGCGGTATAACGGAAAGCTCAGCCGCTTTCCATTTTGAAAAAGTGTCATTAGATCAAGTTATTTTCTTTGTGCTTATCCGCAATGATAACAGCCAGTTTATCCAGAGCCTCAAAATCTTTGTCACGTGGGTAACCTTTGACAACAACAGTATCCAATATTTCCACCTTTAGATTGGGGATCAAGTCAGCAAGTTGCTGCACCATCTTACCACCCCAACTATAGGAACCTATGATCGATACAAATTTCACTTTGGGGCGCAGAGCATTAGCAAGGTATGTTGCGTAGACTACGTTAGGATGTGCGCCTGTCAGAACTGTGGGTGATCCAATCACGATAGTCGCAGCGTCCACCAACGCCATGGCAAGTTTGCCAATATCGGTTACAGCCAGGTTGAACTGCTCAACAGTGACCCCATATCTTGTCAATGCATCCACTAAGTAATTTACCATATCGTGGATGGTGCCATGCATAGAGATGTAGGGCAGCACAACAATGTTTTTGGGATTGCTAAAAACCCAATCATGATATGCATCCAGGATAAACTCCGGCTTGTCATACATCGGGCCATGACTGGGGGCGATAAGGGATATCTTGTATCCCTGGATTTTTTTTAAATGTTTCTGTATGATCTTACGGAACGGCATCATGATTTCTGCATAGTATCGTTTGGCTGCTTCATAAGCACGCCCTTCATCGGTGACATACAAGTCTGTTGTTGCCAGGTGGGAACCGAAAAGGTCACAGGGAAAGAGAATTTCATCCTCACGCAGATAGGTCAGCATTGTCTCAGGCCAGTGAACCCACGGTGCGTGGATGAATTCAAGAGTTCTATCGCCCAATGAAAGCGTAGCACCATCTTCAACTGTTAGAAAGCGATCTTGCGGTGCCAGTAATAAGTCTACGAGCATCTCTTTGCATTTTGATGTACATACAATTTGCGTTTCAGGGTATCTCTCTATAATCTGCGGTAGCGTGCCTGAATGGTCCTGCTCGGCGTGGTTTGTGATAATGTAATC
>JAIOTT010000387.1 GCA_021106655.1 Bacteroidales bacterium | reverse complement strand
TTTTGGTTCAGAAGAGTCCAGGTTCGAGCCCTGGTCGGACAACATATCTAAAAAGCCTTCACTCAAAATTTAGGGGGAAGGCTTTTTATGTTTAATAGTTTGTTTAGACATTTAAACAATTTTGAATTATTCTCAATCTTTAATATAAATTTTTAAAAACAATATATATTAAAATTCAAAACAATAATCCCGAAGGGATGGAATGTAAAAGCACAGGGCGAAGTGTAACGTAGCCCTGTGAGATACAAAATTAATGTATGATAGGGCTGAAAGCCCGAAAGGTAATGAAACTTAAAATTGACGATTATGCCGCAAAGTTTATCTAAGGTCTATATACATTCAGGGATGAATTACGGAATTTTTTTAAGGAAGATCAAATAGAATATGGTGAGTGGTATGTTTTGGATTAATTTGTCTAACGTCAATAGGTGTAGCCCTTACAGGGCTTTTGTTCGGATATTATTTTCATAACACAGGGTTTCGTTACACTACACCCTGTGCTATCACATATCGGGGCTTTGCCCCTGAAATCTTTATCCAGCACATCAAAATATTATTTATCACGAAATTGATAGAAATTGAATGAATGTTTAGATGAATGATCCATACGGACTCCTTACAGTCGTTGATTGATTGATTGATTGATTGATTGGTTGATTGATTGAATGATTGATTGATCCATACGGACTCCTTACAGTCGTTGAATGATTGATATGGGTAAATACCTCCCCTCCTAATTTTAGGAGTAATGGTGCTAACTTAACAAAATAATATTATCTTTGCCACATTAACTAACAAAGGTAAAATAAAATGAAATTAAACAGATCACTTGCAATAAGCAATAAAGTTCATGAATGTAAAACTGGTAACATCATTGGCTTGATGGAAAAACATTTTCCTATTGAGGTACTCAATAATCAACCAGTCTATACTGAAAAAAAAAGGCGCAGTCGTGTCTTTACGGTAAACAATACATTATTAACCATGTCCTTAACAGCCACCCAAAAAGATAAAAGCTTAAAGAATTCTGTGATTCTTTATTACATGATTCATCAAAACCACAAAAAACAAATACAGATGGAAGTGGAGCAGGAAATGCAAAAACAAAAAGAGATGGATCAAAAGGCTGAAAGAAAAGCAGGTAGGCCAAAGGAATATAACGTGCGTTTACCTAAGCATCTGGAAAAAGACATTTCGCTAAACACTGCTGCCTATAGTAAGGCACGAGGACGTGTCCAAATAGGATTAACCCAGAAACTGTTTGATGCAAGCCGGATTCAACAGGCTAAGAATCCTTATACACATTGGCATGGATACCGTGTGTTCAGCGGTGATGGTACTTATGTGCAAATGCAAGATACTGAAAGTATCAGGAAAGAATACGAAGTAAAGCATAAGGGAGTTGCAAGTGAAGGATACCCACAGGGTTTGTTGGAAGTAATTATTGAGAGAGGGACAGGTCAGCTATTCTGTTTCAAATTGGCTAATAGACATATAAGTGAACTAGCTTTGTTTTATGATATGATTGATGATTTGCCGCCCAAGTCCATTTTGTTACTTGACGACCTATACAATTGTTATGAGATTATTTCAAAGTGTAAACGAAAAGGTGTTGAAATGGTAGTGCCCGCCAAAAGGGAGCGGAGCTATGAACTGATAGAAGTGCTTGAAAAAGGTGATGAGATCATCAGGATAAAAACGCCTAAGAACCGTTCTAAGTGGTTGAAGGAAAATGAAAAGGCCGGTAGCTTTTTGCTTAGAAGAATAGAGTGTAAAAGCCCTGAAGGAAAATATTATGTATTGCATACAACGATATTGGACAAAGAAATAACCAGAGAGGAGATACATATACTGTACCTTACCAGATGGGATGTGGAAATCGGCATCAGAGAAATCAAAACAATTATGGACATAAACATACTCCGATCAAAAACACCGGAGATGGCACTTAAAGAGCTCACAGTCTCACTGGCCACCTACAATCTGATAAGAAAGATTATTTATGCAAGCATCAAAGACTTGCCTTTTTCCCCCGAAGAAGACTTCATTTTTAAATTCTATTCGATTAACAAGAGTATTCTTGTTGACAAAAAGGGAAGAGTATACAGCCGATGGTCAACAGGTCGTCGAGGAACTAATGAAACTAATTCGAGGGCAGATTTTACAAAAGCGAGAGCCAGACAGAAGCTTCAGCAGACGAACTAAGGTTGGTAAATATCGTAAATACAAATAATAAAATATGTAATGTTAGCACCATTACTCCTAAAATTAGGAGGAGAGGTATTTACCCATATCAATCAAAACGACTATAAGGAATCCGTATGGATCAATCATTCAATCATTCATTCATTCAACGACTGTAAGGAGTCCGTATGGATCATTCATTCAATCATTCATTCAAGCCATCACTCCATCTAAAATATTATTTTACCAAATTGTCCCAACCAACTAATCACTTACATGTTTTTTTACTATTTTTGCCCATCAAATAAATTTATCAAAAAAATGGAAATTCCCAGCAAATACAATCCCGCAAAAACAGAAAAGAAATGGTACGATTTATGGATGGAAAAAGGATTTTTCAGGTCGGAACCTGACGACAGAGAGCCATACTGTATTGTAATTCCTCCCCCGAACGTAACCGGTGTGTTGCACATGGGTCACATGCTGAACAATACAATACAGGATGTATTGGTGCGTCGCGCTCGTATGCAGGGAAAAAATGCTTGC
>JAIOTT010000031.1 GCA_021106655.1 Bacteroidales bacterium | reverse complement strand
CAGAAAAGGTAAACCCTCCGTTATTATTGCAGAAACATTAATGGGTAAAGGAATTAAAAGCATAGAAAATGATAACAGATGGCATGGAAGACCTCCTGCTTTGAGCGAGATGGAAAGATTTATTGAAGAAATTGACAATATTTGACAACATTGTTGTCCGGTTAAAGTTAACAGATTCTTCGCTTCGCTCAGAATGACAGGATCTCTCAGGCTTATTAAGAGAGGAGGGGTTGCTTGGCGGCTTCGCCGCCAAGCAACCCCTCCTAAAGACATAAACGCCTGTCATTCTAAGCGGAACGAAGTGAAGCGAAGAATCTATGATGTATTTTATTGGGTTTACCGAACAGAAGTGTATTTTATAATTGTTAATTGTCAGACTGCTAAATTGTTAAATTGTTAGATTGTTATATGATTAGGATTGATTTTAAAAATAAGGGAAACAAACCAACAAAAAGTGGTTTCAGTGAAGGAGTATTGCTTGCAGGAGAAGAAAATAACAAAGTGATGGGCATAGGAGCTGACATCACTTCATCTGTCGGGATGAATCTCTTTGCTGAGAAATTCCCTGATCGTTTTATCTCACTTGGAATTGCAGAGCAGAACTGCATTGGCGTTGCTGCAGGACTCGCATTATCAGGTAAAATCCCTGTTTTCTCAACTTATGCTGTATTTGCAGCATTAAGAACAACTGACCAGATCAGGATATCAGTCTGTTATAATGGCCTTCATGTTGTAATTGGAGGAGCTCACGCCGGAATATCTGTCGGAGCTGATGGTGCAACTCACCAGGCACTTGAAGATATTGCAATAATGCGTGTATTACCAAATATGACAATACTATCTCCCTGTGATGCAACACAGGCAAAGGTTGCCACACTTGCAGCAATCCAGGAACTTAATTCTCCTGTCTATATTCGATTTGGCAGAGAGGCTGTCCCTGATTTTACAGATGGAAATTTGAAATTCGAAATTGGAAAGGGGCAAATTCTTAAAGATGGAGATGATATCAGTATCATTGCAACCGGACACCTCACATGGGAAGCTTTACAAGCTGCTACCTTACTCGAAAAGGAAGGAATAAATGCAAGAGTGATAAATATCCATACTATCAAGCCAGTTGATGAAGATATCATTATTAAATCTGCTCAGGAAACCGGGAAAATAATTACTGCAGAGGAACATCAGATTGCCGGCGGATTAGGTAGTGTCGTTGCAGAAGTACTTGCAAAACACCACCCTGTACCAATTGGGTTTATAGGAATGAATGACAGTTTTGGGGAATCAGGAAAGCCGGAGGAGCTGATGAAAAAGTATAAAATGACTGCAGGAGATATTGTGCGGAAGGTAAGAGAGATGCTGAAGGGGTAGATATACAGGTGTACAGATATACAGGTGTTCTATTATTTAATGATGCAATTATACAATGATATAATGTTGAGAAAGTGTGGAGTTGAAAATTATTGGATTATCTATTCATTAAAGCATTTTTGCATTTAAGCATTTGTTCTATTGCTCCATTGTTAAATTGTTATATTGCTAAAATGTTATATTGCTAAATTGTTTTATTATTTGATACTTTATACTTTGTACTAGATACTCTTTTCAGATTTTGAATTGCCTACAGATTTATCTGTAGGATATAAAATTACAAGAAACAATATGGTTTTAACCGAATACCAACTATCGAGTTAACAACAACTGAATGACCACCTAATGACTATTGAATTACCACTGAATTACAATCAATTACAATATTAAAACATCCTCCGGGTATTCAATCTTCTCAAGAAAAAGCCCACAGGCCGGAACAGAATAACCCGCATCACTACGATCTTTATTTTCGATGATCCTTCGAAAAGCCTTCTCATCAAGGTTTCCTCTGCCAACATCAAGTAAAGTCCCAACAATTGCTCTCACCATATTACGCAAAAAACGATCAGCGATAATAGTGAATATCAACATATCACCTAGCCTTATCCACTTTGCAGAAGATATTTTACAATTATTTGTTTTAACCTGCGTACCACTCTTTGAAAAGCTGCTAAAATCTGTGTATTCAAATAGAATCTCAGCTGCTTTGTTCATCTTTTCAATATCAATCGGTCCGTACACATAATATGAATAATCATTATTAAAAGGATCTTTATGCTGGCTAACTTGATATATGTAAGTCCTTGATATCGCATCAAACCTGGCATGAGCATCAGATTTTACACTAAAAATATTATAAACTGAAATATCATGAGGTAAATAATTATTAAGCTTAAAAATTAATGTATCAATATCAGTTATTTTATCAGGTAGATCAAAGTGAGCAAAAAACTCCCGGGCATGCACTCCTGTATCAGTTCTGCCTGCGCCTGTTGTCCTGACATCAGTATTCAGAAGCATAGTAAGAGCATCATCAAGCACCTGCTGAACAGTGACTGCATTATCCTGCAACTGCCAGCCATGATAGTTTTTGCCATTGTATGCGAGTTTTATGAAGTACCTGAAATACATTTTGCTAATAAGTTTATTCAAATTAAACAATATACAAAGAATACGCTATAGTAAACAATGGGTTGCAACCCATTGTTAGTAATTCGCGAATTAGCGGTATTATTATCTTATTCCATTACAAAGGACGAATAATAACATCTTTCATATACTGATTCCTGAAATCAGTCATATCCCCTATCCTGGCCTTTCCATCAGACACAAACCTTGCAGAAAGCGGCTTATTATATTTTTCGGAGAATGCCTGTAATACACATAATATCTCATAAACTCTCTCAGGTGACTCGTCAATACCAATTGGATAAGTATCTATACCAAGCCCTGAATGAAGTGAAAGGAAAATATTTCTTTCAATAGAAAAATTACCAGTCTTATACTCATCAGCTAGCTCAAAATCTTCAAGACAGGGAAACATAATTCCACAAAGACCAAGGGGTCTTGGATTTTGCTCTTTGATGAATTTTGTAATTCTTAAATACACGTCCTTAGTAACAGTTTCAGGAAATGATCCATAAAGTCTTTTTATAAACGCGATAAAACTACTCTTGCCTTCAAAAAGCGGGGCTATTGATGAATCTATCCCCAGAAAATCTGTTTCATATTCAAATATGGAACATAATTCATCCCATACAGATTTAATTTTTTCAAGCCATTCATCAATTGTTTTACAATGTTCAGACAGGTCGGTTGCCTGAAGTCCAAGAGAAAATCCATTTTGCTGAAATGTTGCAACCGGGAAAAAAGGAGTAGAAGGTGAATCAAAAAATTTGTATGAAAAGTTAAAAGTTTTTTCGGCCTTAGTCTCAATCAGTTTAAAAAGGAATTCAACATCCTCTTTTTCCACCCCTTTTGTCAGATCAAGGTTAAATGACACATCTCCAGAATCTAAAATATCCTGAATCTGATTATTTAACGCTTCTCTACTTTGAGTTCCAGCTCCAAACAAAAGAGTTTTATCATCAAAAGTTGATTCGATCTCCTTAAAGTCAAGATCCTTTGTGCATATCCTTCTTGTTTGGACACTATATCCGGAATTCACGAGGGTCTCTGTAATATTACTTAGCTTTTTATAGGCGTTATCATAGTGCCTGTCAGTAAAATAACAAATAGTTCGGATAACTTTATTTTCCATAAAACCTCTCACTAAGCCGCTAAATCGCAAAGAATAAATAAATTAAAACCAAGTGTTTAAAGCATTAATACTGTATCCACTGCTACTGCCACTGCCACTTCTTAAAGCGGTATATTTCCGTGTTTTTTAGCCGGGTTGGATTTTGATTTATTTTTAGTCATCTCCAGAGCCTGGATAATTTTAAACCTTGTCTGTTTAGGATAAATAATCTCATCAATATACCCAAGTTCAGCTGCTTTATATGGATTTGCAAAAGTATCCCGGTATTCTTTGACAGCCTTGACTTTTTCCTCTTCATTCAGCTTATTCCTGTATATTATATTAATTGCACCATCAGGACCCATAACAGCTATTTCAGCAGTTGGGTAAGCATAATTAACATCAGCTCCAATATGCTTGCTCGACATTACATCATAAGCGCCACCATAAGCTTTACGAGTAATAATAGTTATCTTCGGAACTGTGGCTTCACTGAATGCATATAAAAGTTTTGCGCCGTGTTTAATGATCCCTCCATATTCCTGAGCTGTTCCTGGAAGAAAACCCGGGACATCAACAAATGTCACAATCGGTATGTTAAATGCATCACAGAACCTCACAAAACGTGCCGCCTTTATTGAGGAATTAATATCCAGAACACCAGCCAGAAATGCAGGCTGATTAGCCACTATCCCAACCGGCTGCCCGTTAAATCTGGCATAACCTATTACCATATTTTTTGCATAATGCGGTTGTACTTCAAAGAAATTATTTTCATCAACTACTACATCAATAATATCTTTAATATCATATGGCTTATTCGGATCATCAGGAACAATGCTTTGCAATTTCTCATCTTCACGATGAATATCATCAATACACAACTTGACAGGAGGGTCTTCCATGTTATTCGAAGGGAGGAAACTCATAAGTTCTCTAATCATCATCATAGATTGTTCGTCATCCTCAGAAACAAAGTGAGCGACACCACTTTTTGAATTATGTGTCATAGCTCCCCCAAGATCTTCCTTAGTCACTTCTTCATGAGTTACAGTTTTAATCACATCAGGTCCTGTAACAAACATATAACTTGTATCCTTAACCATAAAGATAAAATCTGTCATTGCCGGAGAATAAACAGCACCACCGGCGCAAGGCCCTAGTATGGCTGAAATTTGCGGTATCACACCAGATCCCATAACATTCAGGTAAAAAAGATTTGCATATCCGGCAAGGCTTTCAACACCTTCCTGAATACGTGCCCCACCTGAATCATTCAGTCCGATGATGGGAGCACCATTTTGCATAGCAAGCTTTGTGATCTTTACAATTTTATCAGAGTTTGCAAGACTTAATGATCCTCCAAAAACTGTAAAATCCTGGGCAAAAACATAAACCAATCGGCCGTCAATCTTTCCATATCCGGACACAACACCATCTCCAAGAATTTTATTTTTATCCATTGCAAAATCAGTACAGCGATGTTTCATAAACTTATCCATCTCAACAAAAGTTCCCGGATCAAGAAGATTATTCAACCTTTCCCTTGCAGTCTTTTTTCCCGCTTTGTGATGCTTCTCTATTCTTTCTATCCCTCCACCTAACTCAGAATGCTTATTTATTTCTTCAAATTTCTTGTGTTTTTCCTCTAATGACATGATATAATAATGGTTAATGATTAATTATTAATTGTTAATGGTAGTAGCTTATCAAGTTCACAGTATTGTACCTTTATATCTTTATGTTTTTATATCTTTATATCTTTATTCCAGTATAACCAAAGGTTGGTTTCCGTCAACAGTATCGTCTTCTTTAACCAGAATTTGTTTAACTATACCATCTACTGTGGATTTGTATTCATTTTCCATCTTCATTGCTGAGACAATAATAACTGTTTGTCCTTTTTTTACTTCTTCGCCAACTTCCACAGGGATCTTAACCACCTTACCAGGCATAGGTGAAATTATCGAATTTTCAGATCCTTCGAGCAGAGGTTTCTTTCGGTTTTTCATATATTTTGCCTCTGCATCAACAACCTCTACTTCATATGATTTCTTATAAGTATTGATGACATACTTTTTGCTATGCTCCGCCTCTACAAGTTCTACGTTATATGACTTACCTTTATAGAGAATTGAATGTACCCCACGCTCTACCATCCCAAGATCTAGAGTATATTCTATATCATCAACCCTAACTTTAAGAGTATTTCCATCCCTTTTGAGTAACTCAAGTGTTACGGCCTGATCATCGACATTACTTTCTAAAGACATGAGTTTATTTTTTTGAATTTTAGTATTTCAATTTAAAGCCTCTGTAAGTTCTTTCTACGTCCATAATTCTTCCATTTCTCATTTTTATTTACGGAAGCATGTTCAATATTGATCTCATTGATCTTATTCAGGTAATCCATGTATGCTGTTATAATTGCCATATCCCTACAAGTTTGATTGCAATCATCACCTAAAAACAAGAATTCATCATTATTTTGAATAAAGTGGGTATCATATTTCCCTTTAACAAAATCAGGTGTTTCGAATATTTTTTTCAAAAATTTGATTGAAGTCTTCACCCCGGTTATCTTATACTCATGCAATGCGCGTTTCATCCTGGCAATTGACTCTTCACGTGTTTTAGCCCACACTATGAGTTTTGATATAAGCGGATCATAGAATAATGGTATATTATATCCCTCATAAACATAACCATCCGTTCTAACGCCAAGGCCCAAAGGCTCCCGAATGTGTTTTATCAAGCCCGGGCTTGGCATAAAATTATTTTCAGGATCTTCTGCATATATTCTGCATTCAAAGGCATGTCCATTTTGATGAATGTCATTTTGCTTGCGCGACAACTTCTTGCCATTGGCAATATTAATCTGCTCCTTTACAAGGTCGATACCTATTACTCTCTCTGTGATAGGATGCTCGACCTGCAAACGTGTATTCATTTCGAGAAAATAATAATTAAGTTTATCATCAACCAGGAATTCAATTGTTCCGGCGCCAACATATTTAACTGCCTTCGCTGCTGAAACAGCATCTTTTCCCATATTTTCTCTGAGCTCTGGAGTCATGAGAGGTGAAGGTGTTTCTTCAACAACCTTTTGATGTCGTCTCTGTACAGAGCATTCTCTTTCACATAAATGAATTACATTTCCATGTGTATCACCCAAAATCTGGAATTCAATATGGTGAGGCGATTCAATATATTTCTCAATATAAACATCATCATTACCAAATGCAGCTTTTGCTTCTGACTTAGCTGCTCTTAAAGATGATATAATATCTTTTTCATTTTTTACAAGACGCATACCCTTACCACCTCCACCTGCTGACGCTTTAATCATTACAGGGAGACCAATTTCTTTGACCACACTGAGTAGCTTTTTTTCAGAAGTGATGTTCTCCTTTGTTCCTGGAACAACAGGTACACCGGAATTTATCATCGTCTGGCGGGCTGATATCTTATCACCCATGACAGAAATAACATCAGCAGATGGGCCAATAAAAATAATTCCCTCTTTTTTGCATCGCTTTGAAAATTCAGCATTCTCAGATAAAAAGCCATATCCAGGATGTATGGCACCAGCACTTGATTTTTTTGCAGCATCAATAATTTTATCAATACAAAGATAACTCTCATTTGAAGGTGAAGGACCAATAAAATAAGCCTCATCAGCATATCGTACATGAAGGGAAGCCCTGTCTGCTTCAGAAAAAACAGCAACTGAAATAATTCCCATCTCCCTGCACGATCTCATAACCCTTACAGCAATCTCACCCCGGTTTGCAATTAGTACTTTTTTAATCATATTTCTTTTCTTAAAAGATAATAATAATCCACCCTCAATGAAGGTAGATTTCTAATTCAAAAAAACGATGTAAATTTAGGAAATTTTTAACAAAAACAAATCAACAACCTCCGGCAACTCTTTTTTTCTTCTTCTTTCTTTTTATTACAGCCTTCTTAGTTGTGCTTTCATTGCCTTGATTAACACTAATACTACCACCACCCAGCGCCTGACCAGCTCCCTTGCGGAAATCATATTTGGCAATTTCATCATCAGGATTTATATTTGAAGGAGGTTTAGGATTCATAATGGTTTCAGCCCAATAATTCAATCCACCTTGTAAGACATAATTATTTTCAAAACCCAATTGCCTGAGTATCATCCAGGCTTCATTAGATTTAGTAGTTCCATTACCATACAAAACATTCATTTTGATGTTTTGATCAAAAATATCAATCCATTCATCAGATAAGATATTATCTATTGGTATATTAAGAGCACCCGGTAAATTGAATTTCTCAAACTCTTCAGGGCTCCTGATATCGATCAACAATAGTGAAGGATCCTTTGCAATAATCATTTCAGCAACTTCATCCGTTGTAATTATCTGTATACCTGACCTGACTTCATTAAGAATTTCTTCAGGTGATACACTTGTGGATAGCGTTTTGTATGCAGGCACAGCAGCGATTATTAAACCCAATGGAATAATGAAGGCTGCTAAAATTACTCTTGATTTCATATTGATAGATTTATGGTTTATAGTTTATGTTTTTATGCTCTATGCCAGTCTCTAAAGTCGCTTAAGTTGCTTAATTCGCTAAAGTCTAAGCACTAGTACTCTTCCCTCGGAAATTTCTTTTCAGCCCATTCGCCAGCCCAAAACATTCCAAGGGCAGCAAGGACAAGTAGAAATGCAAATACTCCATCTTTCAACCCAAGTGAATCCGAAACTTTTGGTGCACCCAAGAACTCAGCCATATACATTTTTTCAAAAAGAGGATATCCTTCTGTAAAGATCAGAACACCGATAAAGAGACCTGCTATAAAGATCATAGCATCAATTTTCCCGATTGCTGCTCCACAAAAGCTGGTTCCCGGACAAAAGCCTCCCATAATAAAACCGGCACCCATAATAACTCCCCCGGTGATAGCAGACCATAAGTAGGTTGGATTAATATAAATTAAGCTCAGATCAATCCACCCAAAAAGGCTAAAAAACAGTAATCCAAGAGATGCAGTTATTGCAGCAGTAAAAAACACTTTTAGTACAACTGTATCATATCCGTAAAACATTCCTGCAAGTTTTCTGCTTGATGAAAATCCGCTAGCTTCAAGGACAAATCCAAATCCAATCCCAATGACAAAAGCGAGTAAATAATTCGTGTTTTGTGAAATTATTTCGTTAACAATTAAAGGTCCCATATTATTCAATTTCTAATTTATAACAACTAATAAGTTCTATATCCAGTTTTTTCTAAAAAACCAGGCTAAGGCAAAAGCAGTTCCAAAAATCGCTGCCATAGAAATAAAGCCACCTAATGAAAGGTTAGCCATTCCGCTTAAGGCAGATCCGCTGGTACAGCCACGGCCTAATTGTGATCCCACTCCAAAAAGAATTCCTCCCATCAATGCAAAAGCTAATCGCCTTTTTGATGTTATCCTTGGAGAATGTTCAACCTTAAATTTTAATCGACCTGCAATCGCACCGGAAAGAAATCCACCGGCTAAAACGCCAAGCATTTCAAATACAAGCCAGGATTTTAAAGGATTGCCAGGATGAGTAGTTTTGTAATCCCTATAAAACTCAGTGTTTTCCGCATGTGCAGGCGCAACAGTCTCAACAGTAGTTACAATAGCACTTTTTATTGCACCACTAGCTCCAAGTCCACGCCCTGAAATATAGTAAGCACTTAGAAGGACAAGCCCTAACAAAACACCTCCTAGGTAAGGATTAAGATAATTTGATTTTTTTGAATTCATTTTTGTATAAATTACTGATTATGAATTATGAATTAAATTTGCTTAAACTAATAATTGTTAATTGTTTACTGATAACTGTTAATTGTTTACTGATAACTGTTAATTGTTTACTGATAACTGTTAATTGTTTACTGATCACTGTTTACTGATCACTGTTTACTGATCACTGATAAATGATTAATAAGTCCAGGAGCTAAACTGCCCTGCATAAGTAAAAATAAACCTAAACATAAGGCTTCCTAACAAAACAAGAAAAGCCGGTATAAAACCCGGAATTTTCGCTCCTCTAAGTTCCAAAATCTCTAGTATAGCAGGAATCAGCATACCCAAAATTACCACAAAGATCCAGAAGGAAGCCGTGTAAGGTCCTCCTAAAAAGAGCATAGCGGCGTCGATCTGGACCTGGGTACTTGCAAGCAGTCCCATAAACAGATGAACAATTAAAAATAGTTCAACCCCAATAACTATAAGGTCAATTTTCGCAAATAGCAATTTTTCCTTATGTGATCGCGACATTAAAAAAATCACTGCAGCGCCTGCAGATAATCCAGAAGCCAAAAATAAAGGTCCTAGTATTGATGTATTCCACAAAGGCCTCGCATTAAATGCAGAGAATAATATACCGGTATAAACTCCAAGTATCACAGCCGCAACAAGCATAAACCATGCAAGTAATGTTTTATAGCTTCTCAGGAATTCTTCAAGCCTTATTACCACTTTGAATTTCCAATCCCACTTTGGAAATAATTCCCTGATATTAAAAGCACACCAAATAATTGAGAGTGGGGTTATAAACATCAGTATCCATGCACCCCACGACATTGGTGATTCAAGGCGAATAGTAGTATACAAACGCCAAAAATAAATTTTATGGCTAAGATCGAGAAACAAGGCACCTAATCCAATTACCAGTATAAATGGAACCAGAAATGGTGCAATTTTTACAGCTGTTTTATATTCATTTTCTTTTCCAAGAATATGATAAAGTGCAGCAAAAAACAAAATACCAGCAGCTAAACCTCCCAGAAACAAATAAACAGGAATATGCCAATGCCATATGTGTAGAGTGGGGTCGATCATAGGATTCATACGGCCGCTGGAGAATATTTCTTCCTTCATGTTATATGTTATATGTTATTCGTTATGATTATTCATTTTTTACCTGAATATCTATATATCTAAACATCTATACTTACATCCTATTCCAGGAAATACAACTGTGGTTTAGTTCCGGCCTCAGGGATAAGGGTTTTGTACTTTCTTATTTTTAATATTTTTGAGATTTCACTGTTTGGAACATCAAGATCACCAAAATACATGCACTTAGTCGGGCAAACTGATACACATGCAGGCTTCAAGCCATCTTTAACCCGATGAAGGCAAAAAGTACATTTATCCACATAGCCATCTGGATGCGGATATCTTGCATCATAAGGGCATGAGGTGATACATGCACCACAGCCTATGCATTTTTCTGGTGTTACCAATACAACTCCACCCTCTGCGTAATGGCTTGCACCTGTCGGGCAGCAACGAACACATGGAGAAGATTCGCAATGATTGCAACGTTCTGAACGGTTTTCTAATCTCAACTCAGGATATACGCCTTCTGTTATCTCGACAATCCAATCGCGGCAATATCCAATTGGTACATTGTTTTCAGTCTGACATGCGACAACACAATCGCTGCAACCTACGCATTTTTTTGTATCAATAGCCATTGCATATCTCATGACTCAACCTCCACATTAATTGGTTTTTCATAAAGAAAAGTAACAAAATTACCTCTCATACCTGTGCCTCCCATAACCGGGTCTTCCATAACTTTTGTGATTAATTCAGTATCACTTGCACCCTTACCATAACATCTGGCCATTTGTTTCTGAGAATGTCCAAAGCCATGGATCATATAAACAGAATCCCATCGTATTCGCTCTGTAATCCTCACTTTTACAGGAAATGTTGAAACGACACCGTCTTGGTTCTCAAGCCATATCTCCTGGTTTTTTTCTAAGCCCCATTCATTTGCAACCTTTGGATTAATCCATAAATTATTTTCTTCCATCAGGTCAAACAAGTTTGGATTATTAGTTGTTCTGCTAAAAGTATGCATTGGCGCTCTTCCGTAATTCAGTCGGTAAAAACCTTCGGGTGGTTCGGGATGTGGTGTGTATTTGGGCATAGGGTCGAAGCCTTCATCCTCAAAGGCTGTTGAATACAATTCAATCTTGCCCGTATTGGTATTGAATTCAATATCTTCATCATCCATAAAATAAAGATCATCATATTCACGAGGGAAAGTCTTGACACCTATCTTTTTCATTTCCTCAAGAGAGGAACCAATTTTCTTAAGCTGCCAGTCAAGCAATTCTTCAATATTCTCCCATGGAAAGAAATCTTCAAGTCCCATTTTTTTTGATAGTTCTTTTGCCATCCACCATGCAGGTTTCGAATTGTACATCGGATCAGATGCCGGCATTCTAAGTGCTATTGCTGGTTCACGATGTTTACTGTCGCGTAACATATCATATCTCTCAAGATAAGTACATTCCGGAAGCACTACATCAGCATAGGCTGTAATTTCCATAGGCATTGTATCAACAACAACAAGCAGATCCAGATTTTGAATAGCTTTAAGTGTGTTTTTTTGATTTGGGAGAGTTTTTATTAAGTTAGTTCCATTAACAATCCATCCCTTAAATGAACAATCTCTCCCAGCTGCAGGAATAGTAGCATCGCAAATACCGGAAGCGAGAGCCAGGTCAGCCAGGTTATATTTTTCAGGAAATGCATCTCTCCAGCTACGCTTTGGCTTTGGATATTCAGGTATTGGGTAATGCGGTATATCAACTTTTTCCGGACTGTAAAAGCCTCCTCTTCTACCCCAGGAACCCAATAATGCATTTAATATAGCAACTGCTCTTAATCTTTGTGAATCATCTCCATACCATGTAACATGGCGTCCCGGGTGAATGATTGTTGCCGGAGAAGCATTAGCCATCTCTTTTGCAGTTTTCCGTATAACATCAGGCTTAATAGTTGTTATCCCATAAGCCCACTCAGGAGTATAATTCCTGACATGCTCTTTCAATTCATTAAAACCAAAAGTGTACTTCTCAACATATTTTTTATCATAAAACTCATTATAAATTATAACATGCATCCAGGAGAGAAGCAACGCTATATCGGTTGCAGGTTTTATTGGAAGGTAATATTTTGATTTGCTTGCAATAATAGAAAAACGCGGGTCAACAGTTATGATCGTAGCTCCCTTATCAATTGAATCAGATATTTCCTGCACTTGTCCATTATGCATATTTTCACCAAAATGAGAACCTATCAGTACCAGGCATTTTGTATCCCGTATGTCAGTTCTTTCAGGAGAATCAACACCTTCTCCAAAAGTGGCAATAAATCCAACCTCACGTGGGCCACGACATTGAGCATATGAAGGAGCTGTAATATTTGATGACCCATAAGCTTTTAACAGATTGCCAAAAAATTTTCCGCCAGACCCATGACTGAACAATGCAACACATTCCGGTCCATGCTCAATTGCAATTTTT
>JAIOTT010000295.1 GCA_021106655.1 Bacteroidales bacterium | reverse complement strand
TCGCACAACGACTGGGAATATATATGCTTGTTGTTATAATTGGATTATTTATTCACGCCTCTATTACCTTGCCCCTGCTTACAAAAATAATTGGAAAAGTCCGTCCGTTGAAGCATTTTAACAATATGTCGACTCCATTATTAACTGCCTTTTCAACATCTTCGTCAAGTGCCACTCTACCACTGACTATGGAGGCAGTGGAAAATAAGGATGGAGTGTCCAATAAGATCACAAGTTTTACTTTACCCCTGGGGGCAACAATAAACATGGATGGCACAGCATTATATGAATGTGTAGCTGCAATGTTTATCGCCCAGGCATATGGTATAGAACTAGGGTTTACACAACAGGTGATTGTTGTGATCACTGCATTACTGGCATCAATTGGAGCAGCAGGGATACCAATGGCAGGCCTTGTGATGATAACAATAATATTAACTGCTGTTGGCCTTCCACTTGAAGGAGTAGGATTGATACTGGCTGTAGACAGAATACTGGATATGTTCCGCACTGCAACAAATGTATGGAGCGACAGCTGCGGTGCAGTTATTATTGCAAAATCTGAAGGAGAGAAATTAAAGGTGTAGTTGCGGGTTACGAGTTACGGGTTGCGGGTTGCGGGTTGCTTATACTACAAGCCTCTAATTTATCCTATTAGAATAATTTATCCTATCCCTCTTATTTATTCCAAAAAAGATGTAAATTTGCCTGATAATTAAACAAATTGAGAAATGAAGATAGAAGATTTTATTTTACAAATTGAAGAAGAACTTGATGCCCTTGAGCCAGGTAGATTAACACCTGACAGTAATTTGGATGCATTTGCATTAAATTCTATAAATGTACTTATCATAATTGCCCTGATTAAAACTGAATATGATGTAGTAGTTGATGCTGAAGATTTTGCTGCATCAAAAACCATAACTGATGTTTTTAATATCGTAAAAAAAAATAAAAAATAGTATATGGCCATGCTATCAATTCCTAATGTTCGGATTGCCGGTATATCAGCTTGTGTACCTAAAAAAGAGGTAGACAATATGGATTATAAATGGATATCACGAAAAGAAAGGGAGTTGTTTATTCAACAGGTCGGAGTAAGAAAGCGCAGGGTTGTGGATGGGAATACAACCGCTGCAGACCTCTGTTTCACTGCAGCCGAAAAGCTCATTGCTGACCTTAGATGGGATAAAAATGAAATAGAGGCAATTATCCTTGTTACACAATCAGGTGATTATGTTATTCCTGCCTCAAGTATCATTCTTCAGGATCGCCTTGGGTTATCACATAATTGTTTAGCTTTTGATATCAACCTTGGATGTTCAGGATATGTGTATGGCCTCTCTGTTATTGGCAGCATGATCACTTCGGGGAATATAAAAAAAGCTTTATTGCTCGTTGGTGACACCTCAACATTTAATGCTTCTTACAGAGATAAAAGCACTTATCCTTTATTTGGTGATGCAGGAACAGCTTCTGCTATTGAATACTCTGAAGGATATCCGGAAATGAGCTTTAACCTGCAATCTGATGGTTCAGGTTATAAGGCAATATATGTTCATGATGGTGGGGTCAGAAATTTCGTTTCAAAAGATACTTTAAAACAAAAAAAAATATCTGACGGTATATACAGAAATAAACTCCAGCTCACCCTTGATGGTATAAAGGTCTTCGGCTTCTCACTGCGTGAGGTTGTTCCAAATATTAAAACACTCGCTAAACATTTAGATACAAATATTGATCAGTACGATTATTTTGTGTTTCATCAGGCAAACCGCATAATAAATCAAACCCTGATAAAAATGCTGAAAGTACCTTCTGAAAAAATGCCATTATCACTTGGTAAGTATGGCAACACAAGTTCGGCATCCATACCTATGACAATCGTATCAGAGTTAGGAGAAGATATCAGAAAGAAGAATCTTAATCTTATGCTTTCTGGATTTGGTGTTGGCCTTTCGTGGGGATCTGCTGTGGTTAAAACAGATAAAATCGTTTGCCCGGAGGTGATAGAGATTTAATAAAAAAATTAAACTGATTTTTTGTCGCGAATTCGCGAAGGAATATAAAAAAGATATTTGAACCTCATGAATGCTTTTGATCTTTCCGGAAAAACAATATTGATCACCGGGGCTTCTTCCGGTATCGGAAAACAGGCTGCTATTTCAATTAGTAATTATGGTGGCAGGCTTATTATTACTGGCCGAAATGAAGACAGATTAAAAGAAACTTTTGATAGCCTGAAACCAGGAGAACATCTTGCTTTAACGGCCAACCTATCTATTGCAGAGGAAAGAGATTCTATAATAGAACAAACTCCTGAAATAAATGGTGTAGTTCATTGCGCAGGTATTACCGGTCATCTTCCAGCAAAATTTATCAGACAGCAGGACCTCGACGAAATGTTCAATATTAATTTTAATGTTCCTGTTCTTTTTACAAGCCAGCTCTTAAAAAAGAAGAAAATATTACAAAATTCATCAATAGTATTTTTATCTTCGATAGCAACTAAATACCCATATTTTGGAGGCGCATTATATGGTAGTACAAAGTCTGCAATTGAATCCTATTCAAGGGTGCTGGCTCTGGAACTTGCTTCAAAAAAAATACGTTCAAATTGTTTGTCTCCTTCTTTTGTTCAAACTCCAATGGTAGAGGATACTAGAAAAACAATATCAAAGGAAGTGCTTGATAAATTTGAGAAAATGATGCCACTTGGTTTTGGTGAACCCGAAGACGTTGCCAATGCAATTGTTTTCTTCTTATCAGATGCTTCAAAATGGGTTACAGGGGCGAATCTTGTACTTGGAGGAGGGTAATGAATAATATGCTAATATGCCAATATGCTAATATGCTAATATGCCAATATGCTAATATGCTAATATGCTAATGTGCTAATTTGAAAATTTGAAAATTTGAAAATGGATT
>JAIOTT010000399.1 GCA_021106655.1 Bacteroidales bacterium | reverse complement strand
TGTTAGCAATGTCAATCATCTTATAGCTTTCTTTTTCCAGTGTACCTCTTCTTGAGATCTCAACAGTATCATTTTCCAGATCTCTTGGTCCAATAACAAGTCGTACAGGAACGCCTTTAAATTCATATTCTGCAAATTTCCAACCGGGTTTATAGGTATCCCTGTCATCATATTTTACACTAATACCTTTATCCTCGAGTGCTTTTTTTATTGAAATAGCTTTTTCAGTTATGCTATTTAACTGATCTGAATTTTTTGAAATAGGGACAATTACAACCTGAATTGGTGCCATCTTTGGAGGTAAAACAAGACCATTATCATCAGAGTGTGCCATTATAAGTGCTCCAATCAGGCGCGTAGATACTCCCCAAGAAGTTGCCCATACATATTCAAGTTTATTTTCTCTGCTTAAAAATTTAACATCAAAGGCTTTGGCAAAATTTTGACCGAGAAAATGTGAAGTCCCTGCCTGCAGCGCCTTCCCATCCTGCATTAATGCTTCTATGCAATAGGTTTCAATTGCACCGGCAAAACGTTCATTAGGTGATTTAGTGCCTTTTAAGACAGGAAGAGCCATAAAATTTTCTGCAAAATCAGCATAAATATTAAGCATCTGTTCAGTCTCAGCAACAGCTTCTTCCTTTGTTTCATGTGCAGTGTGACCTTCCTGCCAGAGGAATTCTGTTGTTCTTAAAAACAATCTTGTACGCATTTCCCAACGCACAACATTAGCCCACTGATTTATGAGTAATGGGAGATCTCTGTATGATTGTACCCAATTTTTATATGTATCCCAAATTATAGTTTCGGAAGTTGGGCGAATAATAAGCTCTTCTTCAAGCTTAGCATCTTCATCTACAACAATCCCCTTTCCATTTTCATCATTCTTTAAACGATAATGAGTTACTACAGCACATTCTTTTGCAAAACCTTCAACATGACTGGCTTCTTTACTGAAGAAGGATTTAGGAATGAATATTGGGAAGTATGCATTGGAATGACCAGTGTCTTTAAACATTTTATCAAGAGCTGCCTGCATTTTTTCCCAGATTGAAAAACCATAGGGTTTTATTACCATACAGCCCCTAACAGCTGAGTTTTCTGCGAGATCGGCTTTGATTACAAGTTCGTTGTACCATTGAGAATAATTCTCGCTGCGTGAAGTGAAATTTTTTGCCATACTTTATTTGTGGTATAATATTTGCTTATTTTATAATGAAAATAAAAATAAAATTTTCGAAGCAAAATTAATAAAATAATAATCTTAAGAAACAACGGAATTAAAAAACCGCAAATTACATTAAACATAGGAGGACAAAACCATGAAAACATTTGCTTTATTTTTAGTCGCATCAGTGATCTTCCTTTCATCTTGTTCAACTTCTTCATATCAAAGCCGTGCAGCTTATGATGATGTGTATTATTCACCTAAAGACGAACAGGCTAAAGTTGAAAGTAGAAATCCCGGGACTTCTGTAAAATATGCTGAGCCCGAAGAAGAATATATTATTTCTGAACCTACATCAATCGCAGAAGAAGATTATTATGTTGAAGGAGGAGAGTATTCAGATATTGAACCTGCATATACTGTCACAGAAACTTATACAACCCCTGATGGACAAACTCATGTTACTAATAATCACTATTACGAGGACTTCAATTATGACGATTATTATGATTACCAGTATTCATCCCGTATAAGACGCTTCCATAGCCCATATTATTCCGGTGGTTATTATAATGACTATTATACAAATTCTTACTATTATGGTTATGATCCCTATTATTGGGGCACAAGTATTTATGTCGGTTATAACTGGTACTGGCCATCATATTCTTATTACAGACCATCCTGGTATTTTGGCTTTAGCTGGGGATGGGGCGGTTTTGGCTATGGATATCCATATTATTACAACCCTTGGTATTATCCATATTATGGATATGGATATGGATATTGGGGAGGTGGATACTATCCCGGATATTGTGATTACTATTATAATAGTTATGATAATAATTCCTATTATTATGGACCAAGAGGATCAAGAAGTGCAAGTAATGGTGCTTCCGGCGGAAGAGGATCATCTACATTCGGGGAACGATATGAGGCAAGCCTTGCTAGAAATAGTGGAGAAAGTAACCTAGGCACAACTTCAGGTGGCAGAGATTATTCAACACCAACTGCAACAGCTGCGAATGCAAGTAATACAGGAGCAAATACAACACAGTCTGCAAGTCCTAAAAAAGATATGTCAGGAACTTCCAGCTCAGCTTCAAGAAATCAAACTTCCGGAAGCTCATATGGCACAGCAGGGTCTCAGAGTAGTAATACCAGAAAACCTATTGCTAAGCCTGTGTCAAATTCATCAACATCTACCGCAAAACCTGCAGCAAGCTCCGCACAGAGATCTTCAAGCAGCACAAGCAGACAACCATACACTAAGCCTTCTTCCAGCTCTGCCGGTAAGGCTCCGGGTACATCTCGTAGTAGTTCAGGAACTGCACAAAAGCCCGTAAAGACGTATCAGAAACCTGCTAGTAATTATCAGGCCAATAACCGTCAACCTAAGCAATATGCTAAGCCTGCGTCTAAAAGCTCAAGTAATTATTCTAGCCCTAAGTCGTACAGGTCGCCTAGTTATACTAAACCTAAATCAAGTAGTGAGTATACCAGGCCTCAATCAAAACCAACATCAACACGTACCTATAATTCGCCGAGCAGGCAATCATCATCTTCCAACAGTTCTTCAGGCAATAGCAGGTCGTATAGTTCACCAAATAAATCAAGTAGCAAAAGCTATTCTTCACCATCCAGATCATCAAGTAACAGAAGCTATTCAGCTCCTTCCAGATCATCAAGTAGCAGAAGCAGCTCGGCAGGTCGTTCAAGTGGTGGTTCACGTTCTTCTGGTAGCAGCTCGCGTTCCTCAGGTGGAAGCTCACGTTCCTCAGGTGGTGGAAGAAGATAAATCACGAAATGATCAGTTTAACAAACTAAAACTTAAAATTATTATCATTTATGAAAAAAATAAAACTGATAAGCATATTGTTATTTAGCCTGACTTTAGCATCACTTGATGCACAAACTACTGTTGATGCCCTGAGGTATTCCCAAATAACATTTGGTGGGACTGCAAGATACATGAGTATGGCAGGGGCTTTTAGTGCAGTTGGCGGTGATTTCTCTAGCCTAAGCACCAATCCAGCAGGAATAGGTCTATATAAAAGTTCTGAATTTACAATTACACCTTCTGTATTTTCCAATAAAACTACATCATTTTATAATGGGCATTGGAATGAAGATAGCAAAAGTAATTTCAATATAAGTAATGTTGGAATGATTATGACTTATGATATAGAAAAAGACAAACCGGGATCAGATTGGAAAAATATGCAGTTTGGTTTTGGGATGAACAGATACAATAACTTTAGTAGTAGAATGATAATGGAAGGTCCAAACATGGATAATTCATTATTGACATCATATAACGATCTTGCAAACGGGATATATTATGATAATCTTTACAATCCACCAAATAACTTTGATCTTGGCCCTGCGTTTGACACCTATCTTTTGGATACCTTGCCTGACGAACCGACGCAATATAGAAATGCTATGCCTGCAGGTGGAGTATGGCAGAGAAAAACAATTCAGGCAAATGGCTCAATGAATGAATTTCTATTCTCTTTAGGAGGTAACTATAAAGACAAGTTGTATATTGGTGCTACTTTTGGAATTCCTTTCTCCAGATATTTTGAAGAATCCAGATATACCGAGATTGCTATGGCTGACTCTATAGCTTATGATGAATTCAGCAGTTTCAACTATAGCGAAAATCTGGAAGCCAGAGGAACGGGATTTAACTTTAAATTTGGATTAATTTATAGAGCACATGACTGGATACGCCTGGGTGCTGCTATCCATACTCCTACATTTTTTAATATGCGAGAAAACTGGAGAACAAAAACTGAGTCTTACTTTGATAACGGAGATAACTATTATTCTGCATCTCCTTATGGGGAGTATGAGTATAAACTTGAAACCCCATGGAAAGCAATTGGAAGTTTAGCTATTGTTGTTGGGAAAATAGGAATTATAAGTGCCGATTATGAATTTGTTGATTATAGCAATATGAGGTTTAGAACACATCGTTATTATGGATCTTTTGATGATTATCAGGATGTTAATTATGATATCAGGGAATATTACGGAAAAGCACATAATATTAGGGTAGGAACAGAATGGCGTGTGAATAATATTGTTCTTAGAGGAGGGTATGCTTTGTATGGGAGCCCATATAAATCCGGTTTTAATGATGGGGAATGTACTTCTTATACCGGAGGATTCGGATATAGAGATAAGCATTATTTTATTGATTTTGCTTATGTATATACATCATCAAATGAAGATTATTACTTCTATGATAAGTCTTATGTTGAACCTGTGAAAAATGAAAACACATCAAGTACCTTCATTGCTACTCTGGGTTTCAGGTTTTAAGGTGAATGCCAATAAGTAAAATTCCGGGAGAAGAGATTTGCGATTAATTTGAATCTTTATTAATCTATTCGACTCAATCCTGCTTTTGCATCCAGGCTGATACCGTTTCTATACTCGCTATAATGTAGTTTTAGACATTTCTTATAATAATATTCAGCATCCTTAAATTTTTCACGCTTCTCGTAAATTTGAGCCAGTTTTAATGCAGAGTTTGCTGCAAAATAAAAATTGTGCTCTGATCCCATGGTTAGTGTTTTTTTATATAAAAAGATTGCTTCACTTATTCTCTCTGATCTATGAAATATCCTCGCCTTGCGATATGAGTATTCAAGCGAATCTTTAAAAATTGTAAGTTCTGTTTCTTTGTCGATATCAGAAATTACCTCCAATGCCCTTGAGTAATATCCTCCATCAAATAATAATCGGGCTTTAAATAGTTTAATATTGGGCATTACCCCACTTTTTGCTTCGAATTGAGCTTGTTTGTCAGCATCAATAATTTCTGATCCATTATGTAAAACCCTGGTAATATATTCTATGTATTTATCATTATTCTCTGACACCAGATAATACCATGCTAATTTTTGGTAAGCTGATTTTAAATAATACTTACCTGTAAAATTTTGTAAAAATCGAAAAAAGTATTTATATGAATCCTTATCAAGCCTGTTTAGTTTAGCTCTGCCAGTAAGATAATCCATATAATAGAACGGATAAGTATTATTATCAGTTTTGTAAGATGTGAGGATCTCAATTGCTTTATCATTTTTACCGGAGTGTATATATATTTTTGCGAGCGAATATTTTAAAAATGGATTAGAAGTCACTGTAGAGTATGAGGTTGTATCATAATACAGGGGAAGTAGCTCCGGAATGTCCTCATAATTTTTGAGAATGTTGAACATTACATAAGTGTAAATAAAAAGGCATTCAGCCCTCAGGTAATGATAATCCTTATTATTAAAAGAGATATTCAGGATTTTTTTTATTTCATTTATTCCTTGTAATGTTGATGCCTCATCAGGTAATATTGTTCTAAGCCATTTATAATTATCCTTAACAGTTCCTATCAAAATATGCATCATCCCAAGGCTTTTGAGGTTTGGAACGAAATCAGGAAATTTTCTGCTGTTGTCCTCCAGTAATCGAAAGGCTTTATTGATTTCATAAAATCCGGAAACATATTCTTTAAATTTAATTCTTGTTAGTCCCCACTGAAAATGCACTTCAGCAATACAATAATTATAATACGGTGAGGACTGGTCACCTTCTTCCAGTTTTTTAATCCGTGCAGGGAGGTTTTCTTTTAGTTTGATAAAGTCAATATCTTCTTCTCCAATGATGGCAGTTAAAAAGTCGATATAATTATCAAGATAATAAGGAATATTATTGCCGGGATTAATACTTTTTTCATTTGACAACAACTTTCTTCCGGAATTGAATTTCAGTTGTATGATTTCTCCATATGCTCTATGACAATTTTCATTCATGTCGTAATGTGCATGAATAACAAGAGTATGTGTCAGTATAAATAGAAGTAAAATAATATTCCGCATAAAATTCTTCAAAGATTATTTAATGCAAGGTATTGTTTTTTTTTGGAAATATTAAGGATATAAAAAAAAGGAGTACAAAAAAATGCACTCCTTTTAACATGAATTTGAGATTCAATTAAATTTTTACTCCTTCAGCAATATTATCATCAATTAATATTCTTCCGCAATATTCACAAACGATTATCTTTTTGTGCATTCTTATATCCAGTTGATGTTGGGGAGGAATTTTATTAAAGCATCCGCCACAAGCATCTCTTTCAATAGGAACAACTGCCAGACCATTTCTTG
>JAIOTT010000091.1 GCA_021106655.1 Bacteroidales bacterium | reverse complement strand
TCGCCTGGTTTCTGTTGATGAAACAGTAACAGTAATAATTGCTGAAATCAGAGATGACGTTTTTACTCAGGAATTTTATGAAGAGATACTCAGTCTGACAGCTACTTACGAAACAGAAGATATCAAAGTTCATGTTGCAGGCCGCCCAATTGTTGAAGGTACAATGGCACTACTTGGTCCGGCGGATATGAGAAAAATGGTACCAATTGTATTATTGGTTATTACATTGGTTTTGTTTTTAATGCTAAGAAGTGTAAAAAGCACATTACTTACTATGGCAGTAGTATTTTTTAGTGTATTGTGGGCATTTGGACTTATGGCTGTGGTAAATATTCCAATATATGCTGTATCCACTATGATCCCGGTAATGCTTATTGCCATTGGAGTTGCTGATGGGATACATTTATACAGTCACTTACAGCTATTTCTAAGAAAAAATCCCGACGCATCAAAAAAAGAAGCAAGCATTGATATGATTAAAAATATGTGGAAACCAGTAGTAATGACTTCCATAACAACTGCTGTTGGTTTTATTTCCTTACTCACATCTCAGATTTATCCGATTAAATATTTTGGGATATTTACTGCCTTTGGTGTATTAGCTGCAATGCTTTTTTCATTGACACTAATACCTGCAGGAATTATGATTTTTGGTTTGCCAAAAGTTAGAAAATCTAAAACAAATGAAAAACCCGGCTTTGCATACAAATTTGCTTCTTCTGTTATAAAGCGAAAAAGTATTTCCATTATCGCTACTGCAGTAATTATAATTCTTTCAATAATAGGAATGCAGAAAATATGGATCAACTCCAGTTTCCTTGATAAATTCGAAAAGGACAGTGAAATTGTTCTGACTGATCAGTTCATAAACCAACATTTTGGGGGCACAACAACAGTAAATCTAGTTTTGGATGCAGGTGAAGAAAACAAAGATGTTTTCAAAGAGCCGGAAGTGTTGAAGTTAGTCGATAAATTGCAAAAGACAGTTGTAACTGACCTTGATGTAGTAGGAAATTCATTTTCGCTCACCGATTATGTCAATCGGATGAATAAAGTAATGAATGCCGATAATGAAGAGTTTAATACTATACCAGACAGTAAAGATATGGTAGCACAATACCTCTTACTCTACGAGATGTCAGGTGATCCTGAAAACCTGAATAAGGTTGTTGACTATGACTACTCAAAACTGAACGTAAATTTCCAGCTTAAAAGTGATAATTCCAAAGCCATTAATTCAGCATTGGCAGCAATAAACAGCTTTGAAGATGATTTTAAAGAAAAAAATATTACGATCAACTATGCAGGCAGCGGTTATAAAGGATTAGTATTTACCGACCTCATCCTTGAAGGACAGATCACAAGCATGATTCTATCACTGATCATAGTAATTATTTTATTGGGATTTATGTTTAAAAACTTCAGGCTAGGACTTATTGGAGCTTTGCCAATTGCAGTCACTGCCCTCATTAGCTTCGGGACAATGGGATTTCTGGACATCCCTTTAAGTACCACTACTGCATTACTTTCAAGCATTGCAATAGGTATTGGGATTGATTACGCCGTACATTTCATTGAACAATACAGAACAAATGCAAAAAAAACTTCCGATAAGGAACTAACAGCGAAAAAAACCATGGCACATTCAGGCAGGGCAATCAGCTTCAATGCAATTGTGGTCATCGCCGGCTTTTTAGTTTTGCTATTTTCAGTATTTCCACCAAACAGGGAGCTTGGTGCCCTGGTATCACTAAATATGTTCACCAGTTTTTTAGGAACGCTTACTATTATGCTGGTACTTCTAAACAGGACAAACGTGTTTTTTAAGAAAAAATAATGAATAAAAAATGCCACAAAAACACCAAGCCACTAAAACCCACAAAACACTGAATGTCTTCTAATAAATTAGTGGGATTTTGTGTTTTAGTGCTTTAGTGGCAAAAAAATCTAAGGAGAAACAAGTATTAACAAAAATCATAAAAAATGAAAACTTCAAAAATCACAACAATCGTTCTTGCAATAATATTTGCAGGAGGATTTTCAGCACAACTCCTTGCCCAGAAAATGACAGGAAGAGAAATTATTGAGAAAGTTTATAATCGCGCTGAAGGCGATGACCAGACTTCTAACTTAACAATGACATTAATAAACAAAAGCGGAAAGGAAAGAGTCAGAAAAATCAAACAATTCTCAAAAGAGATGGGTGATATGGAAAAAAGCATCATGTTTTTTCAATCGCCGGCAGATGTCAAAAACACTTCATTCATGAACTGGTCTTATGATGATGATAATAAGAACGATGATCAATGGATTTATTTACCTGCATTAAAAAAGACCAAACGTATATCGAGCGACAGTAAAAGTGATTATTTTATGGGATCTGACTTCACTTATGACGATCTGGGCGATCGCAAACTTGATGATGATACTCATAAGCTATTACGTGAAGAGACCATTGATGGTGTTGCCTATTATGTAATAGAAAGCATTCCTAAAGACGAAGATTACATGTACACCAAAACTATTACATGGATCAGGAAAGATAATTTCATTGGACTGAAAAAAGAATTTTTTGATGAAGATGAAGAACTTATGAAAATATTAAGCATAAAGAAATTCGAAAAAATATCAGGCTTTTGGGTAATTACCAATTCAGAAATGAAAAACATTCAAAAAAATCACAGAACAACTATGGTGTTGAGTAATGTACAAATAAACACAGGTATTTCCGATTCAAAATTCACCGAAAGAATGATGACGAGAGGGATGTAGGAAGTTTGGAGTGTGGAGTTTGGAGTGTGGAGTTTGGAGTTTGGAGTTATAATTTAATCTGGAAACAAAATGAAAACAAAAGGACTATTACTGATATTACTATTAATGGTGAGTCAGTTTTCAATAGCACAAAATGTTGATATAAATGGTTTTGCCCGAACCTATGAAGGAATCTTATACGATAATGGTGATTTCGGGATCATTCAGCAAACACTGAACCTGAACTTTGAAAAAATGGGCGATAAGGTTGCATTCAAGGCAAATCCAATGCTTTTTTTATATAACTCCGACAGTCTTGATTTCAGGATGAGAGAGCTTTACCTGGATCTGTATTTCAAGAATTTTGATATTCGCATTGGAAGTCAACAGGTAGTATGGGGAAAAGCAGATGGTGTATTTATTACGGATATTGTTTCGCCTTTGAATTTAACAGAATTCCTTTTACCCGATTTTGACGAAATAAGAAAAGCTGTGATCGCTACAAAGATAGATTACTATTTAGGCAACAGTACGTTTGAAGCAATCTGGATACCAACTTTCACTCCAACTGAAAGGCCGCAACCCGCCTCGATCTGGTATGTTCAGCCTAACTTCCCTGCCCCTCCTACCTGGGATCTCTCTAAGGAAAATA
>JAIOTT010000260.1 GCA_021106655.1 Bacteroidales bacterium | reverse complement strand
TTTTCATATTCAATTGCAGGATACCTGCCTTTATTCATCTTTAAATCGCGAACATATGTTACAATATTACCATTTTGTTTTATTGAAGTAGAATACTCTCCAAATTGTGAATTTATTTCGGTATTTTCGGGCAGATACTCAACTTCAAAATTTTCAGGCAGATGATATATAATTGTATCAGTATCATGATAGGCAAATTTTAGTAATATGTCTGTTTTCCTGTTAATTAATTTCTTGGGTACATAAGTAAATTTATTCGTTAAATTTATTGGAACAAACATTCGCTTACCACTCATTGAAGTATATTTATTTAGTGTAATAGATAAATATAATTTGGCCTCAGGAATAATATCCGCTTGTTTTTCAATATTAATATCTTTGATGTTAACATTCTCAATATCAATATGATCATATAATATTTTCTTTTGATCTTCAAAGTTCTTATTAAATAATTTTTTAATATTATCATATTGTAATCCTGCATATTTAGTAGTAATCACACAATTTCCTTCTCCATTTTCATTTAATGTTATCGTTGCTTTTCTGTATTGTGTATTATCAGACTGATTATAAACTTTTGTATGAGCAATTTCTCCGCCATTTTTTTTAATTAATAAAACATCTCTATCGTCAGTAAAATTACCAATATAACCAAACGGATTAGTCTGGCTTGTACATTCTAACCAAATAGTGTCATTATTAACCGGAACACATAATATAATATGATTAAAGTTAAGATTAGGGAAATCTGTATAAATATTCGACACATTACCTGCTTTAACTAATGTATAATATGAATCAACACCAATATTTTTCAATAATGCTTTTGTATAATTTGAGAGAGCTTTACAATCACCGTATCCGACCTCATCAACATCAGAAGCAGGAAATGGCTGCCATCCTCCAATACCAAGTTGAATACTAACATACCTTGTTTTTGATTGAATATATTCATATACTTTCTTCACCTTTTCTATGTCATCATCTATTCCTTCAACATATCTTTTTATTTCAGATATGGTTTCTTCAGGCAACTCATCTCTACCTGATAATAATTTATTTTGCCATATTCCTATATTTTTCCATGTTTCCATATTGCCTGAATATCCTGCAATTTTAAAATCATTAGGAGCTGTTATAACGGTTGGAACAATTTCATAAGGGTACGGAGAAAATGGCTCTTTTTCATATGCATTAATATTTTCAAGAAGCCATTTGTAAGTGCTAATATTATTAGCTGTACTTATCTCCACATTATTAACAAGGTTAAATTCTTTATATCTGAATTCTAACTCAATAGGTACATTAACAATAAATACTGCTTTTTGTAGAGATACTTCATATTTGTCAATAGCCTGCCATGTTGGATAATGTAACAAACCATTATATTTAAGCATATACTCATATTCAACAGTATAAGGATATTTATTTATAACAGGCCTTATATATTTTACCCTGTCATCTTCATATAAAGAATAACCTGATACTGCACTATAATCTTTAATGTCTGATTTTTTTACTTTTAAAATTAATTCTCCTGCGGCATTATATATTTTTCCCTCAATATTGCTAATCAAAATTAACTTATCATAATACTCTATGAACTGCGCCAAATAATCACCACTTTCGTTAAGTATAGTAATTGCATATTTTACTTTTAAAGTAGCATTATTTATTGAATTAATGGTAAAAACAGTTTCATTAATACGAACAACAGCATTAGCATTTTTAGTTAGGTTGTCAGGAATATTACCAACATTATATTTGATTTCGGCAGGTGTAACATTTTGAACACATATAAACACAAAAAATAATAATATATTAATTTTGATCATTATTTATATCTTTTTAAGAACTATCTGTTCAGCATGTTTTTCTATTATTCTAGTATAAAATTTTTTTAAATCCTGATATTCATACTGAACAAACATTGTTTTGTTAATATTCACCATACTTGTTACCTGTATAAGTCTCCCGTCTTTCTTAATATTAAAATTAAAAATTGCAGCATTGTCAGGAAGTGATATTTCTAAATCCTGTGGTTTTTCTTCTAATATATATCCATCAGGAATGTAAAAGTTTAAGATATATGTTTTTTCTCTGGGATATGCGAAATCAATAGGGTATTCCCTCTCTTCCAGTTTAAATGGGTTTTCTATTAGTTTATCATATAACATAGGATTAAAAATTATTAAATCACCTGCTAATTCTATCTTGTCAGATATTACTACATTGTATTCTTCTTTAACAGGAAGATTGATACTATCAATTTGACTAATATTAAAACTATCGATTTCTAATCCCTGATTTTTTTCCATTAACTTCTCAACATATTTGTCAATATTGGTTTCCTTTTCTAAATTATTCCTAAATTCTAATGCAGCGTAATCATATTTTACCGTGCTTATTTTTCCTGTTAATTCAAACTTATCATTTATTTTAAAGTCTGAATTAACAATATATTTATGAGACCTTTTAGGAGTAAGGTCTATCCAATCAGTAAATTTCTCACTAATTATTCTACCTTTTCCGTTCAAACATCTTTGTGGAATTAAATAATACGGGCAATTTTTTTCAGTAGCGTCAAGTAAATATTCATTATCATTTATCTTAACATATGAAATCACATAATTTAATTTATTAGTCGAAGGATATAGAGGATGAATTATTCCGTTTTTTCTTGTGCTTAATATTATAGGGTTAGCTGATAAGCCTACTTCTCTTAACATCATTGTAAGAAATAAATTTATTTCAGAACTACTTCCCGCTCTATCATCATAAGTTTTTTTAAGGCTTTTATCAGCAAAAACCCTGTTATGATCATTCCATTTTAAATTTGTTTTTACAAAATCATAAACAGCAATCATTTTATCAAATTCGCTATTGTAATTTGAGCTGATTTTTTCAACATCATCTTCAATAAATTTTGTTCTATTTAGTCTTATTCCAAAATTTTCGCTCTCTAATAAAGTTGTATTTATTGATTCCCATGTTTTCGAATAAAATTTCATCGTGGAATTAGGGTATTTAGTTGTAGATAACTCAAATCCAATATATGTTATATAATTCTTAACAGATGTTATATGAGATTCTTTTTTAAATGCAGGAACATCCTTAGCTGCCCATCGATAAACATTAGAATTTGATTCAAAAGAAGAAAGAACCGTATTTGTAGATTTAACTGTTGTATTCAGCTGCTCTACAGATCTTGAATAAGTAAATTTCTCTGGTATAGTACTTTTCTCATTAATTATTAAAGGCTCATACCCTGTAAACAATTGTTTATAATAATAATATTCCGGTATCCTGACACGATACTCACTCCATTTAACAGGGATAGTATTTTGAAACTTCCATTTTCTGAGATTAAATAAATAATCAGATTTAATTGAATATTGAATTTCAATAATTGACCCTTCTTTGACATTTGGCATTGTAAATTTTTGCTTATCTCGATATTTGCTTGTTTTTTCAGTATAAACAGCATTTTTTGCTAATTTATCTTTAACAACTTTTCCATTTTCAATATTATAAGTGAAAGCTTTTAGGCTTGTTATTTTTTCCTGGTTATTGCCTTTATGATATAATGGGATTTCAAAATCAGCATATTTATAACCACCTTTTTTAAAGATCTTAATTCTTATTATTCTATCAAATTTGTACTGAAAGCCATATTGGTCAGAATATATAAAATACAAATTACCATAATCACATAATACATTGGCTACTTCACTTGTGTCTTTTTCATACACACTCATTTTAAGATCTTCAATGTCAATTTTCCCGAATTTTATTGGAACTTTTTGTGCAAAACTTAATAATGTTATAAGAATAAGTAACAAAACAGATAATAAATATGATTTTTTCATTATTGATGGATTTGATTTTATTAGATCTTAATAAATTTTTCAGAATAGAAGCTCCCTCCTGAATCCCTGATTACAAGAAAATACAATCCAACAGGATAAGCTGTCAGATCAATGGTACACTCAGCATCTCCAAGACTTATAGATCTTTGCTCTAACTGGGTGCCAAGCCTTGAATAAATCTCCAGAATTACTGAATCATTCGGGCTTGAGGTAATCCTGATATCCATCACATCATTAACAGGATTTATAAAATCAATCTGAATATCATTACTCGATTTATCTTCAATGGATGAAGTACTACTAGTAATCTTCAAGTCGAGTGTTACCGGTAAATGATCCGACATATTATACAAAGCATTCAAAACATCAGCAGGAACGCTTGTATTAGTGGGGGTTCCATTAATCGATTGATTAAAATGCAATTCATCCTGGCCAACTGCAGTGTAGGAACCATAGATATACTCTACCTTTTCACTTCCGTTTATGATCTTTTCAGAAATTAAGATCTGGTCAAAACGATCGTCCATTCCTCCTCCTGAAGCACAGCCGTTAGAAGAAGAATGAGTTGACTGGGTATGAATATCTGCAAAAGATGAATTATTATTCCAGCCTCCCGGTCTGTTGATAGGATCATGAAATCGATAATTCACATTTGAATAATTTACCAGGTTTTGATAAGCTGTTGCAGAACTGGTATAAGTGTTATAATCACCACAAAACAAAAAATTGCCTTCGCTGTAATTAGTGCTTAAGTAGTTCATCATATTCAAAGTCATTACAGCACGTGTTGCTGCATCACCTGAATTATTACCTGCTTTTAGATGTGCTGCAAGGCAGATAATAAAAATAGTATCATGGCTGATTGCAAGATCAGCAGATCTGTAATAAAGTTTATAAATATTAATATCCCTGACGGTAACGGGCTGGACAACATCCTGGGAATGAAGAACAAATTTTGTTGTATCATAGTAAAGCATATTCAAAATATAGGATCCTGCCATATTTGTAAATACAGATTTAGCGTAATGTCCTATGCCATTAACATTAAGAGTACTATCTAAAAGTCGTTGGTGAATGTTGGTGTTAGCTCCTATCTCATTAACAGTTAAAATATCCGGCTTCACATAGTTCAGGATCTCCCTGAGCCAGGGATCTTTATCATCAATATTATTATTTGAAGTGTTGCAATATCCTGTTGTGTTTCCATAATTCAGGAGGTTATAGTGCATTACTTTAACTGTATCCTGGGCATGGGAAAAATTCAGGTTAAAAAATAATAGAATAAATAATATCGCAATTAATCGTAGAGGCGCAAATAACCGTTGAGACGCAATTAATTGCGTCTCAACATTAAAAGGATAATCTCTATTTTCTAACATCCCGCATAAATTTCTTTATTTCCGGAACTTCACCCTGATATACGAGGTAACCGTTATAAGGCTCGCGTTCTGTAATTTCGTCATTAATGACTGTCAGCATTAATTCTTTAACTTTCTCAGGATCCTCAGTTTGCCCAAGTGCCCATCCCAGTTTAATAAATGCAACTTCAGGCAACATATTAGCACCTGGAATAATCCCTTTAGCCATCATATCTCTTCCTGTATCATAAACAAACATATGCACATAGCCCCATATTGTCTGCAGAGTCATATACATAACTACCCCTTTGGCATTAGCTCTTTCTATCGCAGGATATAATTCTTTGTTAACATGTCCCAAACCCGTTCCGACAATAACAATTCCTTTATAACCGGCATCCACCAAGGCATCAATAGTATCAGGTTTCATTCCGGGATAATAATAGAGCATAGTAACCTTATCGCTAAAATAAGGCAATATTGTGACATCTCTGTCTTTACGACGGCGTTTATAATCTTTTTTGATAGTTGTTATCTTTTTCCTGTCGACCATTGCCATTGGTACATCTCCAATAGTTCGGAAGGTTGATCGATATGAAGAATGCATTTTTCTAACCCTTGTACCTTTATGCAGAAGTCCGTAATCATCTGATGTTGGCCCGAACATACAAACCATTACTTCTGCAATATCTGAATTTCCTGCAGCATTCATGGCATGCATAAGATTTAAAGCAGCATCTGAGCTTGGCCTGTCCGAAGATCGTTGTGATCCCACCAATACTATTGGTATAGGAGGGTTCTGAACCATAAAAGTTAAAGCTGCTCCGGTATGATGGAGTGTATCAGTACCATGTCCTATTACAATACCTTCAATACCATTTTCAATTTCTTCCCCAATCCTAACGGCAAGTTGCTTGTATTGTTCGGGGCCCATGTTTTCACTAAACACAGCAAATACTTTCTCAGTTGTAAGATTACAGATATCAGCAAGCTCAGGAACGGCACCATATAATTCGCCAGGTGAAAATGCCGGTATTACAGCTCCTGTCCTATAATCAAGCCTTGATGCAATAGTTCCCCCGGTACCAAATAACTTCACATTCGGCAGTCCTTTTGTTACAGGGAATTCTTTCTCCGGTATCTTATAATTGGCTTTTTTATAACCGGTTTCCTTCATATCGGTAATTGTGTCAATGTCGACACCAATATTATAACCGGTAGGAATCTTCATTACGATATGCTTATCGTCATCATTTTCAGCACGTGGTAAAATTGTACCGATAAAAGGGCCTCTGCTGGTATTGATGGTTGCCTGTCCCCAGACCCTTACATTATACTTTTTTAATATTGCAAGTGATGCTCCTTTGTATCCTTGAAAAATATCCTTATCCATTATTAATGATCTTTCATTTTGATCCGTTTATATTGCCCGGTTTTCATCAATTATTGAGCTTAATTCATTTAAAGCCATATTTCCTGTTGCTATCTTATTCAGATGTCCCATTATCCATTTAGTTTCAACACCTGAATTTTTTGAAATTCTGATTTCAGAAAACTCCTTCTCCAGTATCGGTATTTTTGAAATTATCTTTTCTCTTGAGATCTTATTAAACTTTATTGTGTCTAACATAATGTTAAATTCCATTTCGGGATGTTGCCAGGCAACAGTAAGCAGAGGTTTAATAAGTTGAAGTTCAAGTTTTTTTTCTTTCAGGAATTTGAATAAATCATATATGATCTCATATTTAAAATTCCCTGAAGACTGATAATGGCCTTCAATAAATTTCAGTTTATGGCCAAGCGTTGTTCCCACAAACTTAGGATTAACCTTAAGATCATTTGTAATGCGTTCGATGAGCGGGAAAAGATTATTTCTAAGAATGTATATAAAAGTATCTTCAGGAATATTCCACTCTCTCATCTTATGATAATAATCTATTACTTCACCCGGAAGGTTCTTCCTGAGATTTTCAATACGTTCATTTTCCAGAGGGATGGGTGCAGAGTCAGTGTCGGGATACATTCGATCGGCTCCGGGCAAAACTCTTTCAAATATTGTTGTACCATCATCAAAGGATTTCCTTGTTTCATTAGGAACTCCGTCGAATGCCATTTTACAACGTTCTTCAATAGTTTCAAGAGCTGTTTCGATATCTTCTTCCGGCCCCCAAAAAATAATCTGAGCATCAGTATCATCCCTATCGAATATATTATCAGGAATAAGAAGGTCGATATTTGGAGTGGCCTGCCTAAACTCCTCAGAATGTATCATATTAGGTTTTTCAAGGCACGCAACTACCTTTAGCCTGTCGCAAATTTCATCTGCAAATATTTTCCCGGGTTGAGTAAAGTGGGAGAGCATCCCTTTAAAGCCCGGCATTTGAACCGCAAAAAGCTGATATCCTGATTCATGAGCTTCTTTAAGGTGTTCCGGCAGATCTCCTAATAAGTCAAAATCAATTTGCTTATGGTTCATTTTCCAGCTTTTCGTATCCGGAATTGCAGCATTGAGTTTTGCTCGGATTTTCAACAATGCCCACTGTCTGAATGCTTCATTATGTGTAAGTTCGGGGATAGATTTTGTACGTGATACGCCTTTTATCTCTACACGGGTACCTCCCTTACAGCTAACATTTACATCCTGACGGCCTGCACCAATACCTGTTCTAACTTTTCCGCTGCTCCTGTTAAGGAATCTAATATAATTACATGCCTCCATCACCTCGTCAGGATTTACCATTTCAGGATATGTCACTGTTTCAATAAGAGGCATACCAAGCCTGTCGGTTTTAAAAATACGTGTATGTCTTATATCGGATACCTCTCTACAAGAATCTTCTTCCAGGCTCAATTGGATCAGCCGCACTTTTTTATTTTTAAGGTATATTTCTCCCTCAACACCGATTATTGCTGTTCGCTGAAAACCAGTAGGTATACTTCCATCAAGATATTGTTTTCTTGTAATATGCACTTCTCCAACAATATTTAACTTGGACATAAGTGATATTTGAATGGAAATATCCACAGCTGTTTTGTCGATCTGAAAGGGAGGTGTGTCATCAACCTCATAAGTACAGGTAGTTTCATTTTTCAAACGGTAAACAATCTCTTTACGCGTTTTGAATTCCATCAGTGCTGTTCCGTCATACTCACCTAATTCACTAAGTGTTGGCCGCATATGCCTGATAACTTCTGCATCAAATTGATCATTACCATTATAAACTCCGGCAGGACAATGGCAAAATAATTTTTTTTCAGTAAGCAATTGCTGATGAACCTCCAGGCCTGACATAAAACCTATCTTATCATATGTCTCTTGTGTAGCTTCTTTTCGAGGTACATATTCTACCTCTTTCATACTTTTCAGATAGTTGTTTTCCGGATCTGATTTGGTTTTACTATTATGTTTTGGCATCTTTATCGTTAAAGAATTTTAAATTTCAATAAAGGCATCAAAAGTATATAAATAATGAAGAATAAAAAAGGGAAATTTTACTCAGAAAGAATGATCAGGAAAAAATAATTTTAGTCAATTTAGTCATTCGAAATTTTAGTCACTATTTAGGATCGTAGGCCCACTTTAGGTATATGGAGCCCCAGGTGAAGCCGCCACCAAAGGCGGTCATTACAAGTCTATCTCCTTTTTTCAGTTTATTTTCCCATTCCCAAAGAAGTAATGGGATAGTGCCACAGGTAGTATTACCATATTTTTCGATATTGATCATTACCTTTTCTTTTGGAATATTCATTCTTTTGGCAACGGCTTCAATGATCCTGGTATTAGCCTGATGAGGTACAAGCCAGTCCATATCCTCAGAAGTAATATTATTTTTCCCCATGATCTCTATCGCACTATCGGCCATTTTTGTAACAGCAAACTTAAAGACGACCTTGCCCTCCTGATACACAAAATGTTCCTTTGCATCAATAGTTTCGTGTGATGCAGGTTTGAGCGAACCACCGGCTTTCATATGCAAATGAGCAGCTCCTAAGCCATCAGATTGAAATATAGAATCTATAATGCCAACTCCATCTTTGTTTGGCTCCAGCAAAACTGCTCCACCGCCATCACCAAAGATTACACATGTCTGACGATCTGTATAGTCAATTATTGAGGACATCTTATCAACACCTACAACAATAACTTTCTTATGTGTACCTGATTCAATAAACTTAGAAGCAGTAGCGATTGAATATATAAATCCTGAACAAGCTGCTTCAATATCATAGCTAAAGGCATTTTTAATCCCGCATTTGTCACAAATAATATTTGCAGTAGCAGGAAAAACCATGTCAGGTGTGATGGTTGTACATATCAGGAAGTCAATTTCATCAGGAGAAGTATTGGTTTTTTCCAGCAAGCCATTTACTGCATGGACAGCAATTTCAGAAGTAGCTTTATCTTTTAAAATATGTCTCTCTTTGATTCCTGTCCTGGTAAGTATCCATTCATCCGAAGTGTCAACCATGGTTGCCAGCTCTTTGTTTGTAAGAATATCTTCAGGAACCCATCCATGAACGCCGGTTATTGCTGCTTTAATTTTTGACATATTCAAACTACTAAAAATAAAATTTACTCTTGTTTTCTATGAAAGTGCTTTTTTTATCTTTTTGGAAAGGTCAGCATCATGAACATCTTTTGTAAGCAGTATCATATTTTTTATTGCTTTCTCATTTGAAATACCATGCCCTAGTACTACTGTAGCATTAATTCCCAGTATCGGACTTCCTCCATAATTCTCATAATTAAACATGCTGAAATAATCATCAACAAGTCCTCTTTTGTTCATTATTTCAAATATTGCTTCTATCTGTTTTATTAAAACATTACCAGTAAATCCATCTGTAACAACAACATCTGCTTTATCATTAAACAGATCACGGCTCTCAACATTTCCAATAAAGTTAAAATCTTTCGAGTTTTTCATCAGTCTATAAACTGATTGTGTCAATATGCTACCCTTTTCTTCTTCTTCGCCTATGTTCAACAAACCTATTTTAGGATCTTCGATATCATACACATAATTTGCATATAATGATCCAAGTATAGCCAACTGATACATAACATCAGGCTTACAGTCAGGATTTGTTCCAATATCCAGAAGAACACCAACCTTACCATTTTCCTTGGGAATGATAGCTGAGATACCCGGCCGGATTATTCCCGGTATTGTGTTAACGCTATACATAGACCCGACAAGCATGACACCACTATTTCCGGCACTGGCAAATGCATCGATTTCATTACTCTTTAAAAGTCTGAAGCCTGTTGCAATGCTGGAATTCGGCTTTTGCGAGAATGCTTTAATGGGGTGTTCACCCATGCCAATTGTCTCCGGGGCATGAACAATATCAAAATCTCCGGTTGGGAGATTCTCATTCTTGAGGTATTGATGTATTAACTCTTTATCTCCAATCAGTACAATCCTATCAGAAGAAGGCATCTCTTTTTGAGCCAGTATTGCACCTGCCATAGTCTTTTCCGGCGCAAAATCACCTCCCATTACATCTAATCCTATCTTCATAAGCTTGAAGTAATTTGAAATTAATACCTGATAATTAAAATACTATGCGTTAGCATCACTTTCAAAAACCAACTTACCTTTATAATACAGATTGCCATCTACATAATAGGTTCTATGATAAAGATGCACCTCGCCTGTAGTTGGACATTTAGCTAATGTAGGCTCTGTAGCTTTATAGTGTGTTCTTCTCTTGTCCCTTCTTGTTTTTGAAATTTTTCGCTTTGGGTGTGCCATTTTAAAATTTATTATTAGATTTTTATGTATTTATTTTCTTTAATGCATCCCATCTGGGATCAGATTGTTGTGTTTTCTCCAGTGATTTCAATTTTTCGATCATTTCCTTATTACATTGACTTACTCCGTTATTATCATCCGGATGGATTCTTTTATAAGGGAATAAAAGATTTATATATTCAAAGATATGTTGGCTAACATCAATTTTATTATCAGAAAGTGGCAAAATAATTATCTCATCAGTCTGTTCTGCTTGCTCCCCACTGAATTTAATAATCAAACGTTCTCTTCCTTCAATTTCCATCGAAAAGATATCCTGACACCTGTCGCAAATAAAATCTACCTCACCATGAATATCAAAATCTAAAACGAGCATGCTACCTTGTTTGTCAAGTAAAACTTTGACTTCGATATTAGCATCTTCTATCTCAGAATATCCAAAATGTTCAAAGAACTCATTTGTTATTTTAAACTGAAAATCATGATTTCCCAAGCTAAGACCGCTAAAGGGAATCACAAATTGTTTCAAGAAATCCACAATACTTTTTTAAAAAATTGCGTGCAAAAATACAAACTATTAATTTGAATTACAAATTATTAATCAAAAACAAAAAATCAAATATTGGTGTACAGAAATTTTCAGCAAAATTAGTCAAAAGCTATATCTTTACAAACTGTTACGAGTTACGAGTTACGGGTTGCGGGTCACGAGTCACGAGTTGCGGGTTTCGAGTACTTATATCAAAAATTATTTGTAAACTTATTGTCTATATTTTTACCTTAAAAAGGACTCTCATGTTTAATCCAAATCGTCTTTTTAGAATTGCACTATACATAATAATTTTTATTATTTTGAATAGTGCCGATTGTTCAAAACCCGATAGTGAGCCAACTTGTTATATTTCTGAAGAATTCAAATCATATGTGATTTTTAACGAAGGTTCTTACTGGATTTATCAAAATCAATTTAATATAATAGATACCATAAAGGTCATTAAAACTGAGCATTCAATTCTTGATGGTCCCTACACACATCCTTTTGAATTGTATAATATTTCAACCATATCTTCTTTAATTGGAGATACAAAATTCAAAGCTAAGTGTTGGGATATGAATTATGTTGATTGTACTAATTTTAATGTTTATTCGCCAGATTATATTTATTCTATTCTATTTTTCTGTTGCTGTGCAGAAGGGAAGAAATATGAAAATCTTACATATTTACACCAATTAGACAGTATAGAAGTTGACAGTACTGTTTTTTACAATATAAAAGTATTTGAATCTGATTCTATAAACCCGCAAACAGCGAGAAGATCATATTATTCTCAAAATATAGGATTGATT
>JAIOTT010000018.1 GCA_021106655.1 Bacteroidales bacterium | reverse complement strand
GACGATTGTGCAAACGGCAAAGAAATTAGGCGTAAGTTCCTATGAATATATTCATGATAGAGTTAGTAAGAGTTTTTGTATGCCTTCTCTTTCAACATTGATTGAAGCGAAGAAAATTGAAGAAATCAATATAGATGCCAGTTAAATGAGGACAATTATATTAATCTTGGAATTATTATCGAGCTACTTGTAATGTTACTTTTCGATTTAAAATAGTGCCAGTTACCCTCTAATTTGAAGTGGATACGTTCAGATGGATTATTTGGGGTTTTAAAGATGTTATGTGGATTTTGCCGGAGGCTCACTTGATTCAAACTTGAAATTCTCGAGTATTTTTTTTGATCGCAATATTATTTGGGTTTTATCACCATGGGGAGCTAAAATAACATCCGTTTTAGGCGCATAACTTTGAATAAAGCCTTCAAATATATCTAAACGATTTTCTTGTATGCCCCATACCTCTTTGAGAGAAAATTTTTCCAAATATTTTTCAAATGCTTTTTTTGCAGCTCCTCTTCTAACGTCTAAAACAATATACTCATTTAAATTAATTTCTGCTTTTAAAACAACTGGACCATACGTCTCAGCTATTTCTCTTTGTGGAGATCCATAAACACCTCTCCCATAGTGTGCTCGCCCAGGATGCCTAGGCTCCATCACTTTCAAACCTTTTTTCATTGAGTTAGCCACATCAACGGCTTGACCAGAAAATATTGTGGTTGTTAGTGACTTTTCTACCATTGCCCACTTTTTTATCTGGCGATCTAATCTTACCATAATAATTTTATTAAACACTGGTAACAGTACATATCTACCAACTATCGCGCCTCCAGCACCCCATGCCGCTCCTTGCCAATAATCTTCAGCAGTAGAATCATCAACAATATCGTAAATTAAAACCTCTGCTGCTCCTAAAACACTACCCCATACTACTGTCGAAATAATGCCGCCTCCACCGATTAATCCACCTGCTAGTCCTGTTAAAGGAGCTGAGGCTTGCACTGCAAACAACCCCAATAACTGCCTAGGATATTGTTCATGTTGCTGAAGCCATGCATCAGGGTTTTCCTTAGCTAATTTATTATATTCATAAGCCTTTTTGAGAATCCGAGGTGCATTTTCTAACCAATGCGGTATTGTATTATTAGTTTCACTACTTGGCTTGGATAAATTTACTCTCCCCTCCGAGGAAAGCGATGGCTCATTTTTGGTTGCTTTTCCTGTCACATTAAGTGGTTCAAAATCATCTTCTGTATATTTAGTATTGTTCGCTGGACTTTGATGCTGAGCCTTACTTTTTACTCCGCTTTTAGGTTGTGCCAAACCTTGATGACTCTGTTTGTCACTTTCCCTTCTTGGTGTAGATGATTTTGCCCGTTTATCTGGTGAATCTGATCCAATCATTTCGTTTGACTGAACTGTTTTGCTATTATCTTCTTGGCTTGGCTTGGCTAATTTTGAACGTTCGCGGGGAGTAGAAGTTTTTTTTGATGATTCAATGATTAGTGGGTCGAAATCAATTATTGTCCGACCAGAGCCTTGAGCTAAGTCACTTGGATCAGTTATAGTAGGAGCATCGTCGTTAACGGGATTATGAAACATCCCAATATCATCATAGAACTGTCTTTGGCCAGAATACTCTACTGTAGTCCTTGCACTTTCGACTTCATCTGCCATACAATATCTCCTTAAGTTCGCTCTCTTATCAACTCAAATCCATTAACTCTAGCTTCAAAATTTGTAAATCCATCATACAGTACACTTAATTCCAAAAACTCATATTTTGCATGATCTTGATTTACACTATGTACTATTGCAGCACTAAGATCGATGGTTGCCATTAATCTCTTTATTTTGGGACCAGGCATTTCAAAAAGATGGAAGTCACTGCAAATATTTTTTAGTTCCGTTAACGAATATATCTCATATGATGACTGAACAGGTTCAAGGATATTAATGGCTCTAAGCAAAGGTCTACCCATCTTTTCATTAAATGTTGTTGGCAGATGACGTTCTTGCATATATGAATCTTCAAATACTTTTGCTGTGAATGTGATTTGAAAACTTTTCACATGGGATCTTGGAATAAAAGTATCCAAATCATCTCGTGTTCTTTTCACATTTGCTCTTAGAATACTAGAAGATGTACCGATCTCTAACTCAGACGAAAAACCAAAAAAATCCCATGTTGTTATTTTGATATGGTAATGAAAACTGTCAGGCGGTGTTAGTTTTGAAGTTGCCAGTTCCCATGCAATGGCATCTATTTCAATAGTATTAGGTAATTCGTATTTTTTACTTACCCAGACACATTCTTCTTGCCCTGTTGAAACTATGGTAGGTACTCCATCAATTTCCATCACTTTGCCGTTAGTAAGTTTTCCTTCATTAAAATCCAGAAAACCTGCAATATTATGAACACGATGACTAAAAGGATCAGCAAATAACCCCGGAAACATCTCTTTCATCACTGAAATACGAAAAAGTGGTAATGGCTTATTATTATCATCAAATTGAAAATACATGAGTTTGTTTAAATCCTCATGTTCAAGCAATAGTTGAATACCTGAAATATTAAATTGCCTATTCTTTAAAGGTGGTGAGGATCTTATAATGGTAGGTACACTCGCCCCAAGATTAATACTACCGTCTTTTTTAAGGTAAGATTCAATCCCTGCCAATGCTTTTATATCAGAAATCATCTGTTATGCCCTCCTCGATTATTTCAAACCAAAAATCGACTTCAACAGAAGAAGAAAAACCGCTGTTGAATCTTACTCGGATTGTATTGTCTGCTGTCCTATAATTCATTTTTGTGGCTGTTGCCGGTAAAGTGATATTTAGGGGAACACTTCCCGTGATGATGTCTTGTATTTTCCCCTGCCACATTACTTCTGAACCTCGAATACGTTCATTGTCCCGATTCAATAATTCACGTCTCGTCACAATTCGTTTTTGTTCAGCTTCTTTGAATTCAGTCATTGTTTTATTATTGTCATATCCCTTTTGTTTGCTTCTATTAAGAGAATATTTTGATTCTTGACCACTCATTTGAATAGTGCCAAGAGAACCATTCGTGCTAGATCGCATAGCTGCATTTAGATTGGAGCTTGCGGAAGCAGAACAACCACTTGATAATCCCGCACTCATAGACACTCCTACCTCCAAGCCTACGCCAACATTTCCGCCAAAATTGAACCCTACACCAACACCATTTACCATTGCTAGCTTAGCTAAAATATCATCAATTAAATATGTCTGAAACTTTAATTGTAAATCTGGTGATATATCAATATCACTTGGTGAAATACTCTTTTGCAAATTAATTAATTCCTGTATATTGTCAAGTATTTCCAGATAATAAGGTGGTATATTTAAAGTTTGGTAGCCTTGTATTGGCAATTCATCTGGATTTATCCCAATGTTTTGGAAAGGTTTCCATAAATTATCATTTTCATCATTACGGAATATTTTATCAGCTGCCGTAGACCAAGTTAAATTACCGTTATTGATAGGAATAGCAGTATTTAAAAGTAACAATAAATCTCTAATCTTTGCTTGAAGCTTATTAGCTGATGTTGCAACTGGATCAATTATGGAACTTACCTGTTCTGTTCTTGTTCTAATTTCATTGCTAGAATACGATTCAAATTTATCAAAATCAGCAGGCTTGCCTTTTTCTAGTTCAGAAGGCCATTCGTTAACTTTTTTTCCGCTTTCAGCAGACCGCCATGATATATTGTGATTGTCAGTTTCTCTATTCTCAAAATTAGGTTCTAGAAAATTATCTTCTGGAAATTTTTTAATCTCATATTCTTGATCATTATCTTTTGTTTCTTTGAAATTTTCTACCATTTCAAACTCAACTGCTTTTCTTCTAACATTTGAATGAATTCTTGCTCCACCAGTATGTAGCAGGTCCAACAAACTGTTGGCGGAATATAAAACATCTTTTGCCTGTCCGGCAACTTGATGGTCAATACTAAAATTAAACCCTTCATTACCAAGGGCAGAGAAGTCATCCGCTAGTTCAGCACCGATCAAGCGATAATGCATCGCTTTGATCGTCTGATTTTTCGCAGGTCTTGGTTGGACAGATACGTGTGCCGATCGTATCATTTGGAGAGAATGTATTGCGATCTGTCCTGATTCTTCGCCTAAATTTGTTAATTCTATAGCAAGATATTTCGAGGATGAAACTCTTTTAAAAGGAATACCTTTGAGGAATTGGGAAAAGATAACATCAGAGAAATCATCGATGGCAATATCTGCAAGTAATGTCGCATATTTTGAATTTAAGTCAATTGATGCCGGTGACATACCAGCCAATGAGTCAATTTCATAAACTTTTATGCCAATTCTTTCGCAAAAATTAATTTTTTCAGGCAGATGGAACAGATTTGCCATTAACCTTTCAATAAAAGTCCTTTCTTCGACTGATAGCTCGTTGTCATCTACACCTACACCACTATAATTTGCAAACATTTCTGCAAACTTTTCTGTTTCATCATCATCGGGGAGCAAAAGGAATAATGCTTTTAGACCGGCGATACAACGTTCGTATTCTTCACCTTGTTGCAAAAAAAGTGTAACGTTTTCATTTGCCTCCAGCACATCAGATACATAACATTCTTTTAAATAGTTTTTGTCTCCTACAGGAACCATAGAGGGAATAATATCAGAATCAAATATTCTTTGTTGACCCAAAGCACTATGTGCAGTAAACAACATATACATGCTTTTGTCAGTTCCATTGATTTTATAATTGAACTTATATTCCGGGAAGGCTTTTCTTAATCTAATTTCTGAAGTGTCTTCCGTAGATGAAAACGTTGCATTACTTTTGACACCCATAAGACCAGCATGTAATCGTGCGTCTCTTTTAGTAGATTCTTTATATTCAAAAAAATACAAATAAGGTATTGCGAAACCTTTAAATCCTTTTATCAAAAGTGAATCATCCAAACGATCGGGGTTTTCTGGTATGGTATCTAGATCAATAACCTTTGGAATAAAAGGTAAATCTGTAATAGTCAGCAAAAATAAATTTGTTTTAACTGGATCAATAGTTAAATAATTTAATCCGCTATGAGAGATGATCTCTTGCCTTGTATACGCATATTCTGAATCAATAAATTGACTTCGGTGAAAACCAACAGGTTGTTCAGAAGATGTTTTATCTACTGAAGGAAGTGGAGTAAGTCTTATCTCTCTAGGCAATCCAAAATTACCGACTGTCATACCTTCAGGTGTATTTTCAATTCGACTTGGAATGTAAGGATACCCTTGGAAACATATTCCTCCAATCAAAACTTCTTTCTCAAGTCCTATCAGAAATGAATACTCTTTATCACGATTTGAATAAAGATCAGTTTTCTTAAGTTCAATAAAATTATCATCCTGATACCCATACAAAGAAGCTACCGAATCTGAAGCAGGGAAAGGCAAATCCGATGGGTTTTTATAACTATCATTATTTAAAAAAGTTGAAATAAAATCTGATAACGAATCGACATTGCTATTGATCCCAGGAAGTGTTGGCATCCCCAGCATTGGATTATAGACCGTCCCATTTTCAATGATATCTGGTAAGTATTTTAAATAAATATTAAAATAGTTCCTATCTAAGTCAGATCTATTGTCGTTTTCTATCCAGTCGTATACCGTTTTTTCTAGATTCTCATGTATTCGAGTTTCAATTTTAATTGTTCGGCGGCCGCCAATTTGTATAGGAATTATTCGTTTTACAGGAATTGATGAACCAACGATTGTTCTTAGTGGAAATAAATTATTCATAAGAAGCCCCCTTTGCTTAATATCCCAAGTTTGACAGTTAAATCAATATAAGTGTCCTTAATTTAGTTTGATTCATGACAATACAAACAAAACTAAACATAAAAATATTACTCTAAACAGCTATATATACTTTTCGATCGGAGGGGCCTTGGGACAAAATTCACTTATACTGCCTTACGTGGCCAATGCGGTACAATGCCATCTATAATCTCAAGATATCCAATTCTCCTAACATTATGT
>JAIOTT010000103.1 GCA_021106655.1 Bacteroidales bacterium | reverse complement strand
TTACGGATGCTCAAGCACAAATTGATGTTGGAGCAGGAGCAATTCTTGGTGATATTATATATGGTGGAGATATGGCAAAATGGAAAAAATTTGCAAATTCTCTGAAAATGAGAATAGCAATAAGAATGTCTAAAGCTAATCCGACAGGAGCCGCTGCTGCAATTAACGAAGCTTTAGCTGCCGGTCCTTTCACAAGTATTGATGATAATGCTGCATTCACTTTCTTAGATGGTGTTCCAAGTAATAACCCTCTTAACGAAAATCAAAAAATAAGACAGGATTTTGGAGTTTCTCAAACTTTAATAGATTTCTTAGCATTAAAAATTGATCCAAGAATGCCATTCTATGCTAATGGTACTGTAAGTGATCCTAATGTTTTTACAGGGTTCCCTTATGGAATGGATAATGGTGAAGCAACAGCTTTATCAACAACTGATTATTCTATGCCAAGTAACATTGTATATGCTCCAACTGCTCCGGCTTTCTTTATGCTGTATGATGAAGTTGAATTTATTAAAGCCGAAGCTTGTGTTACATTAGGACTCAATGGAATTGCTAAAGATTTTTACGAAGCAGGAATTAAAGCATCAATGAACTATTGGAATCAACTTAAAGACAATACTCCAACGGGTTGGTATAGAATTGATAATGGTAATACAAATGTACTACCTGCTTCAATTACCGATGCTGAAATGGATGCTTATATTGCTAGCGCCGAAGTTGCATTTACTGGTGATGATGAAAATCAAAAGCGACTTATTGCAGAGCAAAAATATATTGCTCTTTATCCTTCAGGATTGCAAGCGTGGTTTGAATATAACAGAACAGGATACCCTGCTATACTTGTTCAACCGGGTCAGACAGTAACTTATGGTGGTGGAACATATACATTTTCACCATTGATTGTTCCTGCCGATAACAAAACTCCTCACAGGATGTATTATCCAAGTGAAGAACAGGATTTGAATGGAGCCAACCGTGCAGCAGCAGTTGTTGCTCAGGGAGCTGATGTATTTAGTACACAACTCTGGTACCAAAAATAATTTTTAAATAAATATTTTATAAAAGGGCAATTGAATTTCAGTTGCCCTTTTTTGTTATCAAAATAATGAATTTGATATTTCTTCATATTGTTCAAATTGAATATTGCTTGTTTTTGAAGAAACAAATTCCCACTTTGCGGTTTCAATTATCATGTCAATCGACAATAATAAATTGATTTAAAACCTATATTGAACTCCAACACCAAAATAGAATTTATTATACTTCAACTTAAAACTTGAAGGATCTGAATATTTGAAATAACTACTTGCATCAAAATATAATTTCTGATATCTTAGGTCGGTAAAAATTGCAACTTTCGGCCCGACAATACACTTAATCTTACTTCCAAATGAATAAGAGTATCTGTCTTTAAATGTTTTACTTATTTTTGTTTCGTCATATCTAAGGAACTTGTCATCATTTAAATAAAACCAGGATGATGCACCAATATAAGGTGAGATGCGTACAACATTTGATAATCTGACATTATAAGCAACACAAATTTCATAATAAAATTTTGCATCCGGCCACTGTCCTTTAGTTGGATTATTTCTTTTAAAAATATCTCCCTCATGATTTTTAATATATATATATTCAAATCTTTCACCATAGTCTTCTTTCTCTAAACTACCACCTAACAATAAAGAAAAATTATAATATGAAAGCTCGAATGCAAGATTTAACTGCATGGATGCATATAAATTTGCTTTATATTCAACCAGAACAGTATCAGATTTATATTTAGGGGAAAACTTCATAGATGGCTCTCCACTTCCTGAAGACACAGAAATATTTACATTTAATTTTAATTTTTTACTTGCATCTCTCCACTGCGAATCTATCATTGCACGTTTTTGAAATTTATCCTCTTTTTCAAGGAAAGGATTTCCCATACTATATTCATAAAAGACATCATTATTTTCGATGGTAATTTTTTTAACAATAGTATTTGGTGTAAAAACAAAATATTCTCCGTCATCCGTAAAATCGTGATTATTGTTATTATCAACAAAAAATTGGAATTCATTGTCCTGGGTAACGCCAATTAGCATTACGTTAATTATTCCATTTCTTGAATGAATAGATTCACGTAAAAACCATAATGCAGCAACCGTATCAACTATATCTGACATATCGGGAAATTTAACTTCTATAATATCAGTCGGAATATGATGATTGGGATATATTTCGGAAAATGTTGATGTATTTACTTTGTTTCCTTGAAGATTAACAATCATTACAGGCATTATTGTGCTGTCAATAATTACATTTCCTTTATTCATCAAATCATAACCCGGTTTACCAAGATCATATAGATTAGTAACTCCCCATGTTTTACCTGTTATTTTTCCTCCTTTTTGAGAATACATATAGTAAGAAGTAAAAAGTAACAGGATAAATATAATTGTTCTTTTCATAGATGATATATTTTTTTCACATAAAACTTTTGAAATTTAGACAATAATATTTTATTAATGGATGCATGGTATTTTTTTTTAAATTAATTGTAACATACTTCATTTAATGCCGTCTTATATTTGAATAAAAAAAACAGTTCTTTTTTTACTTGTTTAAATATGTTCAAATACGTACAATGATGTT
>JAIOTT010000327.1 GCA_021106655.1 Bacteroidales bacterium | reverse complement strand
CCCTGCTTCAGAAATTACCGTTCCGGGACCGAATATAGCAATTGTTCCGGCTTTATACAGGAAGTCGTAATCCTGTGGAGGAATTACGCCACCTACTATAACCATAATATCTTTCCTGCCAAGTTTTTTTAGTTCTTCGATCAATTGTGGAACTAAGGTTTTATGGCCTCCTGCAAGGCTTGAAACACCTAGAATATGAACATCATTTTCGACTGCTTGTTTTGCCGACTCGGCCGGTGTCTGAAAAAGTGGCCCTACATCCACATCAAATCCTATATCGGCAAATCCTGTTGCGACTACTTTTTCTCCCCTGTCGTGGCCATCCTGGCCCATTTTCGCGACCATTATCCTTGGCCGGCGGCCTTCCATTTCTGCAAATTTATCTGCAAATTCACAAGCCTCACTGAAGCTGGCACTATCTTTCGACTCTGATGAGTATACTCCTGATATTGATCTGATCACTGCTTTATACCTCCCATAAATTTTTTCGCATGCATCTGATATCTCACCAAGACTGGCGCGTCTTTTGGCAGCTTCTACAGATAACTCCAGGAGATTTCCTTCTCCTGTTTCACATGCATTTGTTATTTGATCCAGTATTTGTTTTACTTCTTTCTCATTCCTTTCTGCCCTCAGTTTTTCAAGCCTTTTTATCTGGGCATCACGAACGGCTGTATTATCAACTTCCAGAGTATCTATCGGATCTTCTTTTTCAAGTCGATATTTATTAACTCCAATAATGGTATCCTTATGTGAATCTATTCTTGCTTGCTTTCTTGCGGCAGCTTCTTCTATTTTCATTTTAGGAATCCCAGTCTCAATAGCTTTAGCCATACCTCCCATTTCTTCAATCTCCTCAATGAGCTTCCAGGCTTTTTGAGCAAGTTCATGAGTGAGTGTTTCTACATAGTATGATCCCGCCCATGGATCAACTGTACGGCAAACGTTTGTTTCTTCCTGTATATAGATCTGTGTATTACGCGCTATTCGTGCAGAAAAATCAGTTGGTAATGCAACTGCTTCATCCATTGCATTTGTATGTAGTGATTGTGTATGCCCTAAGACAGCTCCCATTGCTTCAACACATGTTCTTGCAACATTATTAAAAGGGTCTTGCTCAGTAAGGCTCCATCCTGAAGTCTGTGTGTGAGTCCTTAATGTTAATGATTTTGGATTTTTGGGATTGAATTTCTTCACGATCTTCGCCCAAAGCATACGTCCGGCACGCAGTTTGGCAATTTCCATAAAATGATTCATCCCTGCTGCCCAGAAGAATGAAATTCGCGGAGCAAAGGAATCGATATCCATTCCGGTATTGACTCCTGCTCTGAGATATTCAAGTCCGTCGGCAAGAGTAAAACCAAGTTCAATATCTGCAGGTGCACCGGCTTCATGGATATGATATCCCGATACGCTTATGGAATTGAACTTTGGCATATTCCGGGATGTATATTTGAAGATATCTGCAATAATACGCATGGAGGGCAAGGGAGGATAAATATAGGTGTTTCTTACCATAAATTCTTTAAGGATATCATTTTGAATTGTACCAGCCATCTGATCCAAAGCCACACCCTGTTCGAGGGCAGCAACAATATAGAAAGCCAAAACAGGTAGCACTGCCCCATTCATAGTCATGGATACAGTCATTTTATCAAGAGGTATCTGATCAAATAACACCTCCATATCCAGTATTGAATCCACTGCAACACCGGCTTTACCCACATCACCAACAACTCTTTCATGATCGGAGTCGTAGCCTCGGTGTGTTGCCAGGTCAAAGGCTATTGATAATCCCTTTTGCCCGGATGCAAGGTTACGGCGATAAAAAGCATTAGATTCTTCAGCTGTCGAAAATCCTGCATACTGGCGGATAGTCCACGGACGCATAACATACATGGTGGAATAAGGACCTCTTAGGAATGGCGAAATACCGGCAGCATAATCAAGATGCTCCATGTTTACAAGATCATCTTTTGTATAAACTCCTTTAACAGCAATGTTCTCAGCAGTCATCCAGTCTTCACCCCTTACATTAGCCTTTTTCCAATCCTTTTCTGACAAGTTGGATTTATAAGATTGTTTGATATTTATTTTGCTAAAATCTGGTCGCATATTTTTACTATTATTCTTAGTGTTTTCTTTGTGTCTTAGTGACTTAGTAGCATATTTTTAGCCACAAAGTCACTAAGACTCAAAGGTTCACTAAAAAGATTATTTATATTCCAAGTATATTCTGGAATTCCCTAAGGCTTTCCAGAACATTTGATTTAACATGTATAAAATGTTCTATTCCTTTTGATTTGAGTTCATTAATCAGTTCTTTTGGATAACCAGCAATAACAATTAATGATTGATCTTTTAACTGTTCATAGATTGCAGGAGCGATCTCTCCATATTCTTCATCCGAACTACAAATAACTACTATATCAGGTTTTTCCTCTAAACATACTTTCACTCCATCCTTAATAGATTTAAAACCCGGATTATCTACAAGCTCAAATCCTCCACACGCAAAGAAATTACACGAAAACTGTGCCCTGGCTTTCCTCATACCCAGGTTTCCATAAGTGAACATAAAGGCTTGTGGACGTTTACCATTATGTTTAGCATATCTATCTGTTTTGATTCTTACAATTTCAAAAGCCTGCGCCCCACGATACGGTTTGAGAGTTTTTACAATTGCATTATCGAGGGTTTTATCTTCAGGAAATAATATCGATTCATCAATTTCCTTATCTATCCATTCATTAAAATCAGGATATTGATTTGTACCTAGCAAGTTTTCTTTTCTTTTGGCAACTGCAAGATCTCTTTTTTGTGCTGTTGCCATAATCTTATCCTGAACAAAACCCTGTTTCAATGATTCAAGATACCCGCCATTTTCTTCTACTTCCAGAAATAGCTTCCACGCCTCAGACGCTATGGAATTTGTTAAGTTTTCAATATAATATGAACCTGCAGCAGGATCTTTTACTTTATCAAAATGTGATTCCTCTTTTAATAGTAATTGTTGATTTCTTGCAATCCTTTCTGAAGTATCAGTACTAACTCCCAAAGCAGCATCATATGGAAGAACTGTTAGTGAGTCTGTTCCGGCAATAATTGAAGACATAGCTTCAGTAGTGGTACGAAGCATATTAACATTCGGATCATACAAACTCATATTCCATGAAGAAGTTACGCAATGAATATTCATTTGAGCATCCTGTTCAGAACTATCTTCATAAGCACTAACAATCCTTGACCATAATAAACGTGCAGCCCTTATCTTGGCTATCTCCATAAAATAATTCGAACCTACAGCAAAAGTGAACTTGATCCTGGGAGTAATCTTGTTTACCGGCATATTAAGCTCATTAATTTTAGAAAGATATTCATTCCCCACTGCAAGGCTAAAGCCCAGTTCTTTGACTATCGATGATCCTGAGTTTCTGAACATTTTGCCATTAACGGATAGAAGCCTAAAATTAGGTAGATGGTCTGCCAGGTTTATTAATTTTTTGGCTTTATGAAAAGGATCACCTTCAGGATCTTTAAAGTTTCCCTTCAGTGTCATGTAACCTAATGGATCATAATCTACCGACCCGTGGATCTTATCAAGCGGGCGGTTATATTTTTTTACAAGCTCTACAATGATCTCAAGCATATTTTGAGATGTGTTACCACACATATAATTGATCTCAACCATGTCGGCAAAAATGTTTTGCAACAATCTCTCAATGTCCTTAAAGTCCGGAGTATAATCTTCATCAAACTCCAATCCTAAAGAGTCAACTCCTTTCATCAGAATATCAAGTGCTTTCTTATTGTTCTCCTCAATATTGTTTACTTTGATATTCTGTCTGACAAGCCAGTTATTTTTACTTGTACTGTTCCCTCGTGTATAAGGAAAATCTCCGGGAAAAGTATCAAGGTGTTGAATTTCTTCCAGGTCTTCTTTTCTGTAATATGGTTTAACATCAAAACCTTCCAATGTTTTCCAGTACAGTTTCTTTTCGTAATCCGCACCCTTGAGGTCCTTATTTATCTTTTCTTCCCACTGCTCTGTTGAGGTTGGAGGAAAGTCCTCGAAGAGTTTGGGATTGGTTTCTTTGTTGCTCATAATTATATCTTATATGATTTGCAAAGATATTAATTTTGGAAACAAAAAAATGGAACACAGATTTGACTGATCAAACTGATCTTCGCTTGATTACTTTTCGACCTTTTGACTTTTCAGGGATAGAGAAACATCACCGGGCAGATATAAACATTGGATATATTTGTTGACCCTGTCAGAGAAACAATATTCTGGATTATTATTGCTCCATCATTATTTGGGCCGCTATATTTCACTTCAGTATTAAGATTCAGATCTTCAAAATAATATCCGTTAATAACAGAAGTTATGCTTGTTGATCCACTCACATTTGTAATGAGTTGGATTATCATCATTCTGTCATTATCCGGTCCGCTGTATTTGAGTTTACCATCCTGATTTACATCACCACATATCATTCCCCAGACTCCTGGCACTAGTTCAATCTGAGCCTGTGAAGCATCACCAAAAGGTATTAAGGATGTAGTATCAGTAAAATCCACTTGGGTTAGAGAAGATAAAAATATGGGCTGTTCTGTCATTACTGAAATATGATTACGATGACGTACTACAACATAGTAATATCCGGTATCAATATTATAAAATTGAATTCCGTTTAGAAGATTTGTTCCTTTAATACTCCCATTTGATAATAATACACCAGTCTTGGTCTCATAAACAATATTATAATCAGACGAATCCCTTAGTTCAACCAAAACCCAGTCGACCATATCCGGAGGAATGCTATCAAGTTGTTCAACTCCCGGGTACATCCATGGTGGATAATCATATGGTTGAGCATTTGGTAATATTGATGTAAGATTTGTATTCATAATATTGCTATCTGCATATGCTCCCTGAAGAAAAACTTTTACATTAAGCTCTTTGGCGTAAGTAGCACATGCAGCTTCTACTTCTGCCCTGCTGTTACAACCACATTCGTTATTGGAGATATAAGCTCCGTAGATAGTACTACTAGCTAAATAATCACATATACTTTTTACTGCACAAAACGACAATGAATCATTATTCTGTATATGAACATCTTCTATAGAATACGAATAAATATTATCCAATCCGTATAAGCTTGTAAGGATATCATTGTCCAATATGGCAAGATAATCCCCAATGGAAGTTAATTTGATAAGTCCGGATAAACTTGTAAGCGTATTATTGTCCCAAATGGTAAGGTATCCGCCAATGGATGTTACATTATTTAGACCCGTTAAACTTGTAAGCACATCGTTGTTCTTGATTGTAAGGTATCCGCCTATAGAAGTCACATTGTCAAGTCCGGATAAATTTATTAGTGAATTATTATCCAATATGGAAACTAAACCTCCAATCGAAGTTATTGAATCTAATCCGTTTAAATTTACCAATGAATCATTGTTGTAAATATCTAAGCCACTTGTCAAGGATGTTATATTTTCTAGTCCGCTTAAACTTGCAAGAGATGAATTATTAATAAATGAAGCGCCTCCGAGATTAGTTAGTCCGTGCAAACCTGTTATGTTTTTCAAGGCATTATTATTCCATATATTAAGTCCACCAGGAATGTCAATAACAGCCTCTAAACCACTTAAACTTATAAGGGAAGGATTAAAATCAATAAGAAAATTATCAATAAAAGTGACAGAATCAAGACCTGTTAAGCTTGTTAGATTATCATTGCCTTGAATTACAAAATCACTCCCAATGCTTATTATTGACTCGAGGCCAATCAAATTTGTTAGTGAATCATGATCAACTATAAAAAAGGCATTGTTTATGAAAGTTATGGAGCTTAATCCATTGAAACTTGTAAAGCCGTTAGTGAATAAAATTAGATTCACACCTATAAAAGATAAATTATCCAAACCAGATAAATTTGTGAGCAAACGATTACCTGAAATCATAAGGCTTTCCCCGATGGATGTCAGAGAAGTTAATCCAGACAAACTCAACAAATCCAGATTATTTAGAATTCTCAGTGTTCCTCCAATAATTGTTATTGTGCTTAATCCATTCAAATTGGTAATCCCGAAACCACTGATCTTAACATCACCTTCAATTTCAGTGCAGCCGGGATAATTGATAGGGAAGCTGTCTATTGCAGACTGGGTATTAAACACTATGCCTTGAGGCAAGCAGGATTGGGCTGATACTTCAATATTAATCAAAAGAAAAAGAAGAAAAAGAAAGGATAGATACCTCATAATAAATACAAATATAATAATTATGAGTATTAAATGGAAGTATCCTGATTGTTTTTGTGAGGTTTTGCATTTTGGTGTTTTAGTGGCTTAGCGTCTTTGCAAGAGAAAAAGAAAACCACAAAAAGTCGCAGAGACGCAAAACTTGTATAAAACAAAACCATATAAGGATTATAAGAGAAGATAAGGAAGGCACGATTTTGACCTTTCGACTTTTTGACCTTTGAGACTTAAAAAAAATGGGCAGCCCCGAAAACCGGAACCACCCATCCATCAGAAACAAATCCACTAAGGATTAGTCTACCTTTACAAACTTCCTCATGATCTGAGCCTTGTCTTTCGTTGTGATACGAAGACTGTAAACTCCTCCATCAAAATCAGAAGTGTTAATCTTTACAACATGCTGTCCTGCAGATTCACTTACAGTTTTTGAATAAACGATCTGTCCAATTTGATTGAATACTTCAAACTGTAATTCGGATGATTGTTTAAGTGAAACTTCAACATTCATCTCATCATTGACAGGGTTTGGATATATATCACTTATATTTTCAATAAACGCAGAGATATTATCATCTATAGAAGTTGTTACCCCTGTTGAAGTAACTACAAGATCAATATCAGTTATACTTGGGTTATTTGCATCAATGGTTACTATAACAGGAATAGTTGTCTTGTCCAGAACTTCAGCCCAAATTTTATATGTCCCATAGGCGAGGTTACTGAACTCATAATCACCATTAACATCAGAATAAGTATAAAGATGTGGATCATCATTCATTGAAAGTAGTAGTATTTCAACATCAGGAATAGCATCACCCGGTCCAAGCAGTTTATTAGCACCCTGGGTCACATTACCGCCAATAAATCCCGGACCTCCGGGGTTGCTTCCGGCGATAAGATTAATGTCAGCTATAACCCATTGGTTATTTACAATTACATCTGAACCATAATCCCACCACAAAGTATTGATATAATATGTAGGCATGAAATCAGCATAAGAAACAGAGTTTGGTGTAAGGGCAGCTTTCACCAGATATGTTCCGGGTTGTACATTCAGGAATTCATAATATCCCGGCATCTGTGGATTATTCTGTGTAAATACAGTATCTACAGCTGTTAGAGTATTTGCAACAGGATCAAATACAATCAGAAATACTCTTGCATGATCAGCAAATCCAAAGCCCATGGTAATTGTTCCGTGAATCTTGCCCCCTGTTGGATTAGAATTAACAAATACATTTTCACAATAGGTGTCGGTGCAGAAAGATATTGTTCCCGGAGTGCCTTTTGTTATAGTAAGGCAAACATGATAAACACCGGATGCACTAAACACATGATATGGATTTGGTATATTGGCTGTTGTTCCGTCACCAAAATCCCATGCCCATGTATCAGGTATTGGAGTGGAAACATCCATAAAATGTAAACCTAATTGATTAAGGCTGTCAGGATGATGGAAAAACATTGCATGACAATTGCCAGGATTACCACTAACTAATACCATTTGTGTGCTTGTGAATGTACATCCATTAGGTCCTGTTGTAGTAAGAGCTACTGGGTACAATCCGGGTCCGGCATAAGTATGTATTACATTCTGACCTGTACCTACAGCTCCATCACCGAAGTCCCAGGTATAGGTTGAGTTTGGTGGAAATGCCATACCAAAGAAATCTACAGTAAGATTATTTACTGCATATTGGAAGTTATTATAACATTGTCCAATGATTG
>JAIOTT010000115.1 GCA_021106655.1 Bacteroidales bacterium | reverse complement strand
GAATTAAGAGAAACTCACATTAACCTAAATATCCTGGAAAGAGCACGATTACATGATCACCCGGAAAAGCTTCAAGTAATAAAAAATGAATGCAATGAGCTAATTTCCATCTTTGTAAAGAGTATTAATACCGCCAAAAGCAATTTATAAGTTTTTCTCTTTTCTTTCGTTTTTCTCTTTTCTCTTCTCGTTTCTCTTCTTTCTCTTCTCTTTCGTTTTTCGTTTTTCGTTTTTCGCTTTTCATTTTTTTGTATTTTTGCAAAAACCATTAGTAACAATCTGGTCCCGTAGTTCAATTGGATAGAATGTCAGATTCCGGTTCTGAAGGTTGGGGGTTCGAGTCCCTTCGGGATCACAAAATAGTTTGGAGTGTGAGTACTGAGCAAGAGCGAAGTACTCATGCAACAAAATGTTTTGTTCCCCTTGCTTTGAACTCCAACTGATTTGCGATTAGTAATTAACAATCAGCGATTTTAGATCTGATCGCAGATCACTAATTGCTAATCACTAATCTGAAATCATACACAGTAGGGGGATGTCGTCCCTATTTGTAAAGTAGTAAGTGATTTACTTGGCCATAAAGATATTAGAACCACACAGGAGTATCTGAAAGTTCGGGATAGTTTGAATATTGAGAGTATGAAGAAGTGGGTGAAGTAAGATTCACTTTATACAACCTTTATTTTGACTCCAGATTAATTAAGTTATGCTCAAGAATTTTAATTAGAGCGCGTCCTTAATTAAATTTATTGCTTTTTATTTAAATAAGCAATATCTTTGCTAAAAAAATAAGAGATGAAAAGTTTTAAATCAGGAAAATTTATCCATCAAGGAAGTTATAAAAGTTTTCAGCCAGAACACATAAATAGACAATGGAGCATTGAAAACATGGAATTAATTAGTCTTTTAGGTAAAGCTGACAACCAATTAGGCCGGTTAGATATGTATTCTGAATACGTCCCAAACATTGATCTATTCATTAATATGCATGTTTTAAAGGAGGCTACTAAATCAAATGAAATCGAAGGAACAAAAACTAATATTGAGGAAGCTGTATTAGATAAGGACGATATAAATGAAGAAAAGAGAAACGATTGGGAGGAAGTTCAAAACTATATTTCCGCATTAAACTTGGCAATTGCTAATCTTGAGAAAATACCATTCTCAACCAGATTAATTAAGGAAACTCATAAAATATTGCTTAAAGATGTAAGAGGGAAACACAAACTGCCTGGAGAGTTTAGAAGAAGCCAGAATTGGATTGGAGGAGCAAGTATTGCTGACGCAACATTCATTCCCCCGGTTCATTCAAGTATAAATAAATTCATGGGAGATTTGGAGAAGTTTGCACATAATACGAAATCCTATTTTCCAGATTTATTAAAAATTGCATTAATCCATTATCAATTTGAAACAATTCACCCATTTCTTGATGGAAATGGTCGTGTAGGTCGTTTAATGATTACACTTTTCCTTGTTGAAAAAGGAATATTAAAAAAGCCAATACTGTACTTATCTGATTTTTTTGAACGAAACAGAAACCTATATTATGACAATCTAACTCGTGTTAGAGACAAAAATGATATTACCCAGTGGTTTAAGTTTTTTTTAGTAGGTATAATCGAAACAGCAAAAAGCAGTATCCATACTTTTGACGGAATTTTAAAGTTACAAAAAGAAATTGAAGTCAAACTTCAAACATTAGGAAGTCGTTCTAATAATGCTCAAACTATTGTTAATTATCTGTTTCAACGCCCTATGATTAAAGCCCAAAAAGCAAAGGAACTAACCCAACTTTCCTTACCTTCCGTATATACCTTAATAGATGAATTGGAAAAACTTGATATTATTCATGAAATTACAGGTGCTAAAAGAGGAAAACTGTTTTTATTTTCTGATTACATTAGTTTGTTTAAGTAAATTAACATTTTAGATAAAAATTAAACATTTCATTATTTATCATTTCAAGTAAATTTAACTCTGCAGATGATAATTTCCCCTCTTCGAGATATATTACAGTTAACATATTCTCCACACAGGGCAAGGATATAAAATATTTTTCTTTTCAACCTAAAATACTTTTACTTACATTTGTGTATTACAAATTTAAATAATTTAATATGGATGCACAAAAAGTAGATATGTTTATCATGACTAATGGCAAGTATTTTGAAAGCCATCAGGTAGCACAAATCAGAGACAGTCTGATTAGTCTTGACGACTCAAAATGGAGCATAATCCAAACCTTACAATTTAAAGATCCAACCATAAGTTTAATTGTTTCTTTACTAGCCGGTACTTTTGGTATCGATAGATTCATAATAGGTGACACAGGACTTGGAGTTGGTAAACTATTAACCTGTGGTGGACTTGGAGTTTGGGCTGTCATAGATTGGTTTCTGATCATGGGTGCAACCCGTGAAAAGAATATGGAAAAGCTTCAACAATTTATACACTAATGCCTCTAAGCAGGAATAAGTTATACATCTTTTTAACTGTATCATGTATAGTAGGATATATCTGGCTTTTTATAAACTATACAATTTTAGCAAACAACAGCACCAACGAAGTTGGTTTTTGTATTATAAAGCATGTAACTAATATTCCCTGCCCTTCATGTGGTTCTACAAGGTCAATTCTTTCCATTTTAAAAGGGAACTTATCAGAATCATTGTATTGGAATCCTATCGGAATGATACTTTTTCTGATTATCGTTATAACTCCATTATGGATTGTTTTTGATTACTTATTTCACAAGGACAGCTTACTCAAATTTTATAAAAAATCGGAAAAAGTACTCAGACAAAAAAAAGTAGCAATACCGGCGATTATACTCATCTTAGCAAATTGGATTTGGAATATTTATAAAGGATTATGATTTCAATACAAAAATTTGATTACGAACCTGGTGAACATGAAGCAGAAAAGGCTTCTAATAGTTATGTTATGTCGCTTGTTGCTTTAATTGCAGGCTTACCCATTCCAATTATTAACCTTGTAGCAACTATTGGTTTCTATTTAGGTAATAGAAAAGGAACATTTTTTGTCAGATGGCATTGCACACAGGCTTTATTGTCTCAATTTTCTTTATTGCTGATGAATAGTTTTGGGTTTTGGTGGACTATGTCAATAATCTTTGATACAGAATTAGTCACTAATAATTACATTGCTTATATTATTAGCATTATAATTTTCAATTTAACAGAACTTGTTGTGACAATATACACTGCGATAAATACAAGAAAAGGGATACATATTGTATGGTGGTTTTATGGTAGTTTAACAAACTTAATCTGTAAAGCTTAATATGAGAAAAGTAATATTTCAATTTATTGTCACTATTGCATTGTTCTTTGCTGCATGGTTAGCTTTGAGCAAAGTGGATTGGATGACCATTTTTAAAGTCGAACAAGTGAGCCAGACGACCGAAGAGAAGTTGGGCGACTTGTTCTGGGATTTAATTAATGAATCAGAGAAAGTAATTCAGAATAAAAAAATAACAGCTCCTTTAGATAGTCTTTTATCCAGAATCTGTGTTTCTAATGATATTGACCAAAGTCAGGTTAAGCTGCATATTATCGAAAAGGATGATATCAACGCTTTTGCTCTTCCATATAACCATCTTATTATATATAGTGGTCTGATTTCAGCTTCAGAAAATGAGAAAGAAATAAGTGGGGTCATTTGCCATGAGTTAGCTCATATGGAGCTGAACCATATAATGAAAAAGTTAATAAAAGAAGTTGGGTTATCTGTATTAATATCAATGACAATAGGGAATAGTGGTTCTGATATGGCCATGGAAACGGCAAAAGTTTTATCATCAACTGCATATGACAGAAATTTAGAAAGGGAAGCAGATATTAAAGCAGTTGATTATTTAGTGAAATCCAATATCAACCCTGAAGGTTTTGCACACTTTTTATACAAACTTTCCGACAATGAATCCCAGGTGGTGTCGTATTTATCATGGATAAGTTCACATCCTGATTCAAAGGAACGAGCAGAATATGTAATTGAATACAGCAGTGATAAACCTAAAAATTATCAAACTATCCTGGCACAAGAGATTTGGGACGAGCTAAAGGTGAGTTTGAAAGAATTGCAAGAAAGCCATACTTATACAAATTAATTTATGAATTTACTAAAGTTAATACCCGCTATTTTAAGTTTCCTGCTTCTTGGCGCACACTTCTCAAGAGCAGATGTTTCTCTTCTGATGTTTATTTGTATTGCTTTTCCCTTGCTGTTTTTTGTTAAGAAGCCCTGGGTTGCCCGTTTGTCACAGCTACTGCTTGTTCTTGGAGCCTTGGAGTGGGTACGAGCCATATATATTTATTCAATCGAACGTCAGGCAATCGGTGAACCATGGACCAGGCTTGCAATGATATTGGGGATTGTCGCATTATTTACCGGCTTTTCAGCATTAGTGTTTAGGTTTGGTTCATTAAGAAAGAGATATAAACTTAGAAGTACTTAGAGTGCCTTGAGTATTTGGAGTGCCTTGAGTATTTAGAGTTGAACTTTGGAAAAATTCATCAGTAAGAATGCTTTTGACTGCCTGAATGGTAAATAAATTTATCTAAAGTTTGGCTATAGCTACGGTTCTTATGCTTCACTTGATTAGCGTTTAGCGATTTCTGAAGTAATCTAAAATCGCTAATTGCTAATCGCAAATCAAAAATCTAATACACTTGGCTATACAACCATCTGATCTCCTCCGCCCATAAGCTATCATCCGGTGTTTCAAGTATGATTGGCATATCATCAAATCGTTGATCGTTCATGAGCCTTTGGAAGACCTCTTCACCAAGAAACCCCTTCCCGATGCTGTCATGACGATCAACCCTACTGGCAAGTGGTTTTTTGGAATCGTTCAGGTGGATGCCTTTCAGGTAGTTGAATCCGACAATGCTATCGAAATCTTCAAACGTTTTTTTATAACCTTCTACCGATTTTATATCATAACCGGCGGTGTATGTATGACAAGTATCCAGACAAACACCAATCCGGCTTTTATCCTCTACTTTATCAATTATTTGAGCCAGATGTTCAAACTTATAACCCAAATTGCTTCCCTGTCCTGCTGTATTTTCAATCACTGCCATTACTCCCTTTGTTTTGTCAAAAGTAATATTCAGTGATTCAGCAATCAGATCGAGGCACTCATTTTCTGAAATTATTTTCAGGTGTGACCCCGGATGAAAGTTTAGCATGGTAAGGCCCAACTGTTCGCAACGGCGTATCTCGTGAAGGAAACTATTCCTTGACATTTTGAGTTTTTCGGGATCAGGATTACCCAGGTTAATCAGATAACTGTCGTGGGGTAAAATTTTATCGGATGTATAACCGTACTTTTCGCAGTTCTCTTTAAACCCATCAATATTCTGTTGAGTAAGCTCTTTTGCATACCATTGTTTCTGGTTTTTAATAAATAATGCAAAAGCTTTTGCTCCTATCTGGTGAGCATTGACCGGTGCATTTTCCACACCTCCCGCTGCGCTAACATGTGCTCCGATGTATTTCATGTGGTAATATTTTATCGCAAAGCTACGGTTTATTTGATTAGTGGTTTCGGGCCTTGGAAAAATTCATCAGTAAGAATGCTTTTGACAGTCTAAATGGCAAATAAATTTTTCCAAGGTTTACCTAAATATGTGATGCCGGAGGCATCACATATTTGTAGAAAAACAACAACAAAGAAGATCATGTGACCCCGGCCGGGGTCAAATATAAATAGTATGGGGTTATTTTTGCTATAAACATGTTAATCCTCCGGATTAAAAATATTGCATGCTTATAAGGTGCCAAATTGACTCCTTAGAACCATTGTACCTTTTAATGTAGAGTTAGGTTTTAATTGATTAGCGATTGCAGATTGTTGATTAGTGACATTTGATTTATTTAAGATTACTTCAAAAATCGCTAACCGCTAATCAAAAACCTATCCCCGCTTGTGGATTGCTTTTAGCCTCCAAACCTGTCAGCTGTAAAGTACTTTTCGACCTTTTCGATTTTTTTTATTGCTACAAGAGGTTCTAAGAAAATTATAAAAGAACGTTTTCCCAATCATTAAAGTTACCTTTTTCAAATTATTGACACTAAGAAGATATTGTTAAATTTTTTTTGATGAACCTTTGATATCGCAATTTGCGATATCAAACTGACTTAAAAAATGTGAATTATGGGAAATAAAAATGACCAAACTAGAAATAATAGTGAGAAATTAATTCTTTCTGAAGATATTATAATGAGTAAAATATATTTTATAAGGGAACAAAAAGTGATGTTAGACAGTGATCTGGCAGAACTTTACGGTGTGGAAACAAGGCAGTTAAAAAGGCAGGTAAGGCGAAATCTTCATCGATTCCCAAATGATTTTATGTTTGAAATAAGCAAAAAAGAAAATGAATCTCTAAGGTGCCAATTTGGCACCTTACAATCAGGATCTCATGCAAAATATTTACCTATGGTATTTACTGAGCTAGGAGTAGCCATGTTATCAAGTGTTCTTAATAGCCAAACGGCGATAAAAGTGAATATCCAAATTATGCGGATATTTATGAAAATGCGTAAATTGATTGATACCCATGAGTTGATATTAGCTAAATTAGATGAATTAGAGAAAAAAGATATTGAACATGATGATAAGCTATTAATCATTTTTGAATATCTTAAACAATTTGATGAAGCTGAAAAGACAATGTT
>JAIOTT010000373.1 GCA_021106655.1 Bacteroidales bacterium | reverse complement strand
GTACCTTTGAAGGCAGGTAAAAATTTGAATTTTATTTCCTGATGTTTATAATTATTGAAACGTTCCAAGGCAAGCTTATCTCCGCATTGCTTTTTATCAAACAAATAAGAAGACTGATACCATGTATCTCTTAATTCATCAACAATACATCCATACACTTTGTTTTTATGGATGATTTCAAAATCGCGTGACTTTACCGGAGAACCGATAACATAAAATTCCACACCTCTTTCCTTTAAAAATGCCGCGACATTTTCAGACTCGGCAACCTGTATGATTATACCGGGATTTTCGCTAAACATTAACTTGATAATATCTGCTTCACCTATTGAATCAAGATCAATATGCAGTGACATATCATTTGTAGCAAATGTCATTTCCAGAAGAGATGTGATCATACCACCGGCAGAAATATCATGCCCTGCAAGGATTTTTTCCTTACTAATAAGTTCCTGTATTGCATTAAAGGCATTTTTAAAATACTCATCATCACTGATATCAGGAGTATGATTACCAATTTTATTTATCAATTGTGAAAAGCTACTACCTCCCAAACATTTCTTACTACGTGAAAAATCAATATAAAGAATTTTAGAATCACTGACATCTTTCAAAACAGGACTTACAGTTTTCCTTATATCATCCACTTCAGCGACAGCAGAAATAATAACTGTTCCGGGAGAGTACACAATATTATTTTTATCATATTTCTGTGTCATTGAGAGAGAATCCTTACCTGTAGGTATATTAATCCCGAGCTTACAGGCAAAATCACTCAATGCTTTAACAGCTTCATAGAGTCTGGCATTTTCACCTTTATTTCTTGCTGGCCACATCCAGTTAGCACTAAGCGATATTCCCTTTATTCCATCAGTTAAGGGAGCCCAGATAATATTTGTTAAGGCCTCTGCAAGAGAAAGTCTCGAACCATTTGCCGGATCTATCAGGCCACTTCCCGGGGCATGACCTAATGCCGTTGCCACACCCTTCTTTCCTTTATAATCAAGGGCAACAACTCCAAGATTGTTAAGTGGCAACTGTACTGAGCCGGCTGTTTGCTGTGTCGCGATCTTTCCGGTGACAGAGCGATCTACTTTATTCGTAAGCCAGTCCTTACAAGCAACAGCCTCAAGCTGCAACACACCAATAAGATAATCATGGAAATTATTAAAATCGTATTCTACAGTGGCAAATTTATTAGGAATACTTTCATCTGTAAGTATCGTTTTCGGTGGCTTCCCAAACATTTCATCCAGACTAAGATCAATGGGATGCAGTTTTGTATTTCTGTTCTCAACTTTAAATCTGTTGTTAGAAGTCACTTCACCAACGACATACATTGGAGCTCTTTCACGATCGGATATTCTTTTGAGAAGTTCAATATCCTTCTCTTTCATTATCAGGCCCATTCTTTCCTGAGATTCATTTCCAATGATCTCTTTATCAGAGAGAGTCGGATCTCCAACAGGAAGTTTTCCAATATCGATAGTCCCGCCTGTTTCTTCAACAAGCTCAGAGAGGGAGTTAAGATGCCCGCCTGCTCCATGATCATGGACAGATATGATAGGATTTTTGTTAGATTCAATCATTGCCCTGATGGCATTAACGACTCTTTTTTGCATTTCAGGATTAGATCTTTGAACTGCATTTAGTTCTATTGCATTCTCAAACTCTCCTGTTGCAACAGAGGAGACAGCACCACCGCCCATTCCAATACGATAGTTATCACCTCCCATAACAATAATTTTATCGCCCTTTTGAGGAATATCCTTATGGCTATCCTCTTTTTTTCCATATCCAACACCACCTGCTAGCATTATTACCTTATCATACCCATATTTTTTATCATTCTCGAAGTGCTCAAAAGTTAAAACACTTCCACATATCAAGGGTTGTCCGAATTTATTACCAAAATCGCTTGAACCATTTGATGCTTTTATCAGAATTTCTTCTGGTGATTGATAAAGCCATTTTCTTGCAGCAAATTTTTGCTCCCATGGTCTGTCAGGCTTTGATCTAGGATAAGCAGTCATGTATACAGCTGTTCCGGCTAAAGGCAAACTCCCTTTTCCTCCTGCCATCCTGTCACGGATCTCACCTCCCGAACCAGTAGCAGCACCATTAAAGGGCTCAACAGTGGTGGGGAAATTATGTGTCTCAGCTTTTAAGGAAATAACAGTATTGATATCTGTTACATTAAAATAATCAGAAGTGTCATGCGATCCCGGTGCAAATTGTTCAATACGTGGACCAAGGACAAAGGCAACGTTATCCTTATATGCTGAAACAAGTTTGTTTGGGTTTACTTTTGAGGTCTTTTTAATTAATGCAAAAAGGCTATCTCCCTTTTCAATACCATCGATGATAAAACTGCCATTAAATATTTTATGACGACAATGTTCTGAGTTTACCTGGGCAAATCCATATACTTCACTATCAGTAAGCTTTCTACCAATTTTATAACTAACACCCTCAAGATATTCAATTTCATCATCACTAAGGGCAAGCCCTTCTTTAATATTATACTCAGCAATATTTTCCAGGAAGATCAAGGGGGCAGCTTTTTTTTCGATAGTAAATATTTCCTGGTCGATACCTTTATATAAAGCTTGTAACATGGGATCATATCCAGATTCTTCAGAATCGACTTGATTAAATTCCTCGACCTTTTTAATGCCGTCGATACCCATGTTTTGTGCTATCTCAACTGCATTTGTACTCCAGGGAGTGACCATTTCATTTCGCGGCCCAATAAAATATCCTTGCAAAGTATTTTGCCCAATCAATTCATATCCGGCAAATAACCAATTAAGTCTTTCAAAATCATAATTCCCTAATTGCTTATCTGTTTGAATTACAATCCAACTTGCATCTTTCTTATAGAATAAAATCATATTTCTTAAGATATTTTGTTTTGACC
>JAIOTT010000419.1 GCA_021106655.1 Bacteroidales bacterium | reverse complement strand
CAGTTTTTGCAACATCAGGACAAAGATGCACGTCTGCTGGACGGATAATAGTTGCAAACAGGATTAAAAGAACACTGATAAAAAAATTACTGCAGGAGGCATTAAAATTAAAAGTTGGTAATGGTTATGACTTGGATACGGACATGGGTCCGATTATTAACAAAGAGCGTTTAAGCAAAATAAATAAAGATGTTATTACAGCAATTAAAAATGGAGCTAAATTGATCTGTGGAGGCAAAATAGCAACAGAAGATGAATTACACAAAGGTAACTTCTTTGAACCAACATTATTATCAAATGTAAGCCCTGAGATGGAAATCGCACAAAAGGAAACATTTGGACCTGTTGCTGTAATATTACCTTTTAAAAATGAAAAAGAGGCACTTGAGATTGCCAATAATATTCCTTATGGACTAACTGCTGCAATATTCACAAAAAACATAAACAAAGCAATGCATTTTTCTCATAATGTAGAAGTAGGATCATTTTTTGTTAATACTGCCTGCGTTGGTGCTGAGATAAATATCCCATTTGGAGGCCTCAAAGCAAGTGGAAATGGTTTCCGTGAGGGTGCCCATCACATGCTTGACATATACACTGAATGGAAATCTTTATCAATACAATATTAAGTTATGAGATAAAAGATATGATATATGAGACAAAAGACATTAGATGATAAGATCTTTAAAGAATTTGAGCTGATTGGCAAAGACTTGAGTAATCGTGGATTAATTTCCAGTCATGCAGGAAATATTTCTATCCGTAGTGATGAAAACATTATAATAACAAGAAGCGGAAGTATGCTTGGTTGGCTGAACCCTGAGGATCTGGTGATGTTCAATATTGAAAATTCGGATCCTGAAAATGAGAAGTGTGCTAGTACAGAATCTATTGTACATAAGGAAATATTTAAAAGCACTGATGCTAAAGCAATCATACATTCACATAATCCCTTCTGTACAATACTTTCATTTATCCTTGAGGAGATAAAGTGCATCGACCTGGAAGGAAAACTTTTTCTTGAGAACATCCCAATTATTGAATGTAAGAATCCCACTGCTTCACCTGAGCTGGCAAAAAAAGTATCACAAACTTTGATCGATAATCCAGTTGTGGTTGTTAAAAGTCATGGAGTTTTTGCAAAAGGGATGGCATTAACAGATGCATTAAAAAACATCACAGCTGCAGAACAATCGGCTGAAATAATCTACAGACTCATCTTACTTGGAAAGCATTGATTGTATGGCAGGGATCAAGAAGTTTCAAACCGGTAATGTATTGTTAATATCGATATCACATTTATTGCACGATATTTATTCCTCCTTCCTTGCACCAATATTACCTCTTCTAATTGAAAAGCTGAGCCTCTCTTACTCTATGGTTGGATTACTGACAGTAATACAACGCATCCCATCCCTGCTCAACCCCTTTATAGGCCTTTTGGCAGACAAGATGCCAGTTCGATATCTGGTTATTGTTACACCAGCAATTACAGCTATAGTAGCAAGTTTATTTGGATTAGCTCCCAGCTTTACAGTCCTGGCAATATTACTTTTCGTTATGGGGTTGAGTGCTGCTCTTTTTCATGTTCCGGCTCCGGTGATGATAAAGAAAATATCAGGAAACAGGACAGGAAAAGGGATGAGTTTCTATATGCTGGGTGGGGAAATTGCCCGAACTGTTGGCCCGTTAATAATATTAGGGGCTGTGACCATATGGGGGCTGGAAGGTACATACAAACTGATTCCTTTCGGCTTACTCGCTTCTGTGATCCTGTATTTCAGGCTCAGAAAAATTAAGATATCTGAGGATATGAGAAGCAATAAGATGGATGTCGGGATACGGAAAACCATAAGTAACTTAATTCCCTTTTTTGTAGTTCTGAGTGGTATAGTATTTTTTAGGGCATTTTTGAAATCTGCCCTTTCAACGTTTTTGCCAACTTATATAACTGTGCAAGGCGAATCCTTATGGGCAGGAGGTATTGCCCTGGCTATTCTTCAATTTGCAGGAGCTATTGGAACACTTTTTTCAGGTAGTATTTCCGATAGAATTGGAAGAAAATCCACATTGATAATCATTTCTATTGCATCACCTGTGTTTATGTGGCTTTTTACAATTTCCACCGGAGTTTTTACAATACCCCTACTTATATTATTGGGATTTTTTCTTTTTGCCTCCGGGCCTGTATTATTAGCACTGGTACAGGACAGAAGCACTGAAAGACCATCTTTAATTAATGGTATATTTCTTACAATAAGTTTCACTGCCAGCTCAATAACAATAATGCTGGTTGGCCTTCTTGGTGATAAATTTGGTTTGGAGCTTACATTTAGAATTGCTGCACTCATAGCCCTAGCAGCAATTCCTTTTACTTTGATGCTTAAGGAATAAGGTAGTAGAAATATTAACCATTTAACAATAAAATCATTGAACAATTGTATATTTGTACAATTGTATATTTGAGAATTATGAGCCATCTCCCACCCCTTGCTGAACAAATGAGGCCTTCAAGCCTTAAAGAATACATAGGCCAGGAACATATTGTAGGAAAAGATGCTATATTAAGAAAAGCCATTGAATCAGGCAACATCCCCTCTATGATTCTATGGGGCCCGCCGGGTGTTGGCAAGACTGCTCTGGCATACATCATATCAAGACAACTTCAGCGCCCTTTTTATTCTTTAAGTGCTGTTACATCTGGCGTGAAGGATGTGAGAGAAGTAATTGCCAAAGCTAATGAAGCTGCAGATAATGCAATACTCTTTATTGATGAGATACACCGTTTCAGCAAAAGTCAGCAGGATTCACTGCTTGGAGCTGTGGAGAGGGGAATAGTTACACTTATTGGAGCTACTACAGAAAATCCTTCATTTGAAGTTATATCTCCCCTACTCTCAAGATGCCAGGTATACATTTTAAAAGATCTTAGTAAAGAAGAACTTCTTACAATACTTGACAAAGCAAAAGCTTTACTTGAAGAGCAAAAAGAATTAAAAATCGAGATTAAGGAAGATGAGGCGTTATTAAGGATCTCAGGAGGGGATGCAAGGAAATTGCTCAATGCTATTGAACTGGTTGTTAACACTGAACCTGTAAAGAGCGGCAAAGTCACCATCACTAACGAGAATACATTAAAGGTTATTCAACAGAACCTTGCAATATATGATAAGTCAGGTGAGATGCACTACGATGTTATATCTGCCTTTATTAAATCACTGCGCGGAAGTGATCCTAATGCATCAGTTTACTGGCTGGCACGAATGAT
>JAIOTT010000014.1 GCA_021106655.1 Bacteroidales bacterium | reverse complement strand
GTTAAGAAAAACCTATTGGAAGATGCTTGAAGAAATAGGACAGAGGAGGTAAAGAATATCGAACACCGAACACTGAACACCGAATTTCGAAGTTAAAGTCAACTCAATCCCCGATCTATAGAACTCAGTGAAGGGTATGGCGTCCTTTTATATTAATTTTAGTCACTTTAGTTCACTTGAAATTTTAGTTCACTTATATCTACTGTAGTCCAATCATCTCTTTAAAGTCATTCTCGGAAATTATATTTATTCCAAGTTCTTTAACTTTTTTTAGCTTAGATGGTCCCATGTTTGCGCCTGCAAGAAGATAATTTGTTTTTGAGGATATGGAACTAAGGTTTCTTCCTCCATATTCTTCAATCAATTTTTTAATTTCACTTCTGGAGAGTGACTCAAATACACCACTTACAACAAATGTACTTCCATTAAATTTATTTTCAATTATAAGTCCTGAAGTCGAACTTAATTCAAATTGAAGACCATTTGCTTGTAAACGGCGAATGAGGTGAAGATTTCTTTCATCACTGAAATATTGAATGATGCTCTCAGCAATTTTTTCACCGATTTCGTCAACCAGAACTAACTCTTCAAAAGTTATACTTTGTAAAGCGTTAATGTTCTTATAATGATAAGCCAGTTTCTTTGCTACTGTTTCTCCAACATATCTTATTCCTAGTGCAAACAATACTCGCTCAAACGGGACATTCTTTGATTCCTCAATTCCATTCAGAATATTCTTTGCGGTTTTTTCCCTGAAGCTGGTCTTTTTCTCTTTTTTATTCTCTGTAGCTTCATGAGTTTTTTCCAGTCCGAAAAGTTCTTCAAAGCCTAAGTTGTACAGATCGGCAACAGTTCTAAGCATATCGTGGTCATATAGAATTTCTATTTTACCTTCACCCAGACTTTCAATATTCATTGCCTTACGACTGATAAAATGTTCAAGTTTGCCTTTGATCTGCGGTGGGCAATCAGAATCGTTGAGGCAGTAATGATGAACTTCTCCTTCCTTTCGGCTGAGTATACTATTGCATTCCGGACACTTATCAATAAAAATTTCCGGCATTGCATCTGCTTGCCTTTTATTTAGATCAACAGCAATGATTTTAGGGATTATGTCACCTCCTTTTTCTACAAAAACATGATCTCCAATTCTGATATCAAGCTTTTGCATAATATCGGCATTATGCAGAGATGCCCGTTTAACTGTTGTTCCTGCAAGCTGAACAGCCTGAAGATTAGCAACAGGGGTGATGGTTCCCGTTCGTCCAACCTGGTAGCTTATTGAAAGAAGTTCGGTGATAGCTCTTTCTGCTTTGAATTTGTATGCAATAGCCCATCTTGGTGATTTAGCTGTATATCCAAGTTTTTTTTGAAGAGCATAAGAGTTTACCTTAATTACAACTCCATCAATATCAAAATTCAGATTTTTCCTTTCGTTATTCCAATAATTAATGAATTCAAATATTTCCTCAACTCCATTACATTTTGCAATATAGTTTGATATCTTAAAACCCCATTTTTTAGCTTTCTGTAGGTTGTCGTAGTGATTATCGTAAGAAAGATGTTCTCCAATAATATTATACAAACAACATTCCAGCGGACGTTTTGCAACTAATGATGAGTCCTGCATTTTCAGACTCCCTGAAGCTGAGTTTCTTGGGTTTGCAAAAGCTGTTTCGCCATTGTTTATTCTTTCCTTGTTTATTTTTTCGAAAGCATTTAGAGGAATAAATATTTCTCCACGTATTTCAAATTCATCAGGGTAGTCGTCTCCCATTAGTTTAATAGGGATTGTCCTTATAGTTTTTACATTTGCACTAACATCATCACCCTGGATTCCATCTCCCCTGGTAACCGCTGTATGAAGCAACCCGTTTTTATATGTTAATCCTATTGCAACCCCATCGTATTTTAACTCGCAGATATAAAAAAAATCTTCACCAATAGTTTTTTTTACTCTTTTGTCAAAATCAATGATTTCTTTTTCAGAATAAGTGTTCCCCAGCGAGAGCATGGGATATTTATGTTTTACCGTAACAAAATCTTTAGTAATATATCCGCCAATTCTTTGAGTAGGGGAGTCAGCTTCAGAAAATTCCGGATATTCATTTTCCAGGTTAATAAGTTCCTCAAGCATCATATCAAAGTCATAATCACTGATCTTTGGATCTGACAGTACATAATATCTGTAGTTATGATCATTGATCAATGAACTTAACTCCCTGATTTTTTGTTTTGCTTCTTCTTTAGTCATAAAATTATCCTGATGCTTTTAAAAGCAAATTTACTTATTCTGGTGATATTTGACAAGATAAAAGGTAAGTGAACACGGTTTTATTTATTGTGCAAAAATCCTGTAGTGGTTATGTTGTTAAATTGCTATTTTTTTGATAAGAAATTTATAAATAATACGGATCAAGAATTGAAGATACAATAAACAATGAAGTTACACAAAGTATCAAAGAAAAAATGCCACTGATTTCTCAGATTATCACAGAAAGAAAATAGTTTTAATTAGCTCATTTGTGGCAAAAAAAGGGAAATATGCTTTATACATTTGAGAATTGACAAAGATAAGTTGCTAATAAAGCTATAACAATCAGCGAAAATCAGTGTAATCTGTGGCTAATAAAGCTTGTTTCAACCCTTGATTCGCTTTAATAATTAACAATTAATCATTAATATGCGTAGCAAATATATGAACCGTCTGATTAGCATTGCGTGTATTCATGCGGTATAAGACCTTGTCCACAAAGCCTGGCTCAATAAGTGTTTTGTACTCCAGATCAGGAAAGAGTCTTTTCATATTCTCAATTCTTCTTTCCAGATTTTTTTCTTCTATAAATAAAACAAAATCCGGATAATTGCCATTTCTGGCAATTTCAACGGAAAGTGAATCGACAGATTTTAGGTTTGTTAATTCATAGGGATGTATCCATTGTCCCAAATAATATAAAGGTGGCATTTTAACAGATGATCGGTTAACATCTTCTATTATTATGGATTTTATGTCGCTATATTGTGACAGGTAGGTCATCGATTCTGCCCTCGCTCTTTTTGAATACATTGTTGATATAACAGGCAACAAAGACAGATTAATTATCCAGAAAAATACCCAGCAGTATCGCAGGAGAATTTTTCTTTTTTTCCAGAAATTTGAATTTTGCCTAAAACCTTCCCATCCAATCATACCAAGGATAATGATAAATGGGATTATGGGGAAGATAAATCTTTCCTGCTTGTTTGGGAAATATGAATGAAACGCCAGGAAAATAAGTGTAGGTAGAAAGATCAGTAAATGCTTTTTCCATGTTCTAAAAAAGCCAAAGATCATAAAGAAACTTACAGGTGGGATCAAGAGTGCCAGCAATAGCAATATGTATGTATACCATGTAAGTGTAATATAATTTGTTGCATTTTCAATATTATACCTGATGTACTCCTGTAACTCTGCAAATGGATAACCCCAGATGATGAGGTCGATAATTCCCTGAATAAGGATAATTGAAATCACCAAACCAAATCCATAAGCAAAGCCTTCCTTGATTTTCTTCTGCATAAGCAATGCCAGACCTATACCTGAAGCGAAGATCAATGTTTGAAACCTGATTGAGAATGCAAGCCCGATGATGAACCCTGCCCATATATATGCGGTTAAAACATGCTTTTTCTTTGAGGTATTTAGTATGATCCAGATACCACCTAAGAGTGGTGGTATACAAACAACCTCAACCAGATTTCTTACGCTAAACCAGGGCATGAACCAATAAACTGCTAACAGAAGACCGGTAAAGGCAGCAGTTTTTTTATCGCTTAATTTCTCAGTTACTTTATAGCCAAACCATACAATGATCAGTGAAAACACTGCATGTATTAACCGGATGACATACATCTTAAGTTGTGGGTCGTTCAGATGAATAATTTTCAAGAAAGAAAAAATAAAATAGTGTATGCCTACATAAAACCAGCTATGTCCCTGAGGAGGGTTGTTGGCGAGATTTCCGGGTAACCAGTGATTATAATCTGTGCCATCTGCCCACGACTGAGATGCTTCAATAACAAGGAAATGATCATCGTGCATTCCCCAACCTTTGGCAAAGATCACTGAAATAATTCTTAATAAAACAGCAAGCCAGAGGAGAAGGCTCAATGGTTTATTTTCCCAATAATTAAGAAGATACTTCATAATTTGTGGTGTAGCTTTTAAATATTCCGGAAAATACAAAAGCCAGGAATATACCCTGGCTTTTGAATGTTATAAAACTCAGAATTCTAATAAAGGGTGAACCACTCATAATAATAATTACCCAATTCAACAGGGTTAATGCACATCACCGGTATCTGGGCTGAATTGAACATCATTTTCTCACTCCATGGTTCAAATGAATATTCAGGTAAAAACTGATCCCGTTTTGTCATTGCAGCAATGAGATCAGAATTAATTTCAACAGCGTAATCAATTACCTGCTTGGCAAAATTACTTCCCTTTTTTGACAATGTAAATTCGTAACTGACATCATTTTTATCAAATTCCTGCATTATCTGATTAGTGATGATTTTTAGTCTGCTATCAAGACTAAAGTTGGATTCATGTATACGGAAGATATGAACCTTGGAATCGAAAATTTTTGCAATAAGAGTAGCCCATTGAACTTTCTGACGTGCTTCAAAGTCGTTACTAACAGGGAAAATGATATTCTTATACCCATGTCCGAAAGTTCTTTTCTGCACAACTATCACCGGAACGTGTGAGCTTGAAACAACTTTAAGGGCAAAACTCCCCATTATATGCTGGAATCCAACTTTTCCGTGAGTACCAAGTATTATAAGATTGGCACCAATCTCTGTAGATATTTCCTCAATAGTAATAAATATACTACCTTCTCTGGTAATACTTTCAACTTCAATATTATATTCTTTTTTTACATTTTCAGAAATTTGTTCCAATCTGTCTTTAATATGTTCATTTTTCAGATTTTCCTTTTTCATGAATGCCTTTGTCTCCTTGTTAATAATATGTACAAGGCAAAGCTTAAATTTTAGGGATACAGCCATTTCTGCACCATGATGAATTGCGTTGTCACATACTTCGGAAAAGTCAGTAGGGACTAAAATAACATTATTAAATTTTTGTTCTTGCTCGGTATTTTTTTCCATAATTAACTTAGATTATCAATTATTTTGAGATTTGTTTATCAATCGGATTACTATTGCATTATTATTTGTTACAACTCAAACTCCTATTACTTCTTTTATTTGATCAAGGTTGAATTTTTTCTTTTCGCAGCGTAGTTTTCGTGCAGATTCAGTAAAATAAGTATGACCTTCAAGAAATTTAATCTGTATCTGATACCATTCTTTTAATGAAGTTTGCGAATTATAAATATTCCACTCACATCGTAATCTATGGGCGATCATGAAAAAGTCATCCCTGCCCAAGTAATCAAGATCTGCATCACATAAAATTTGTTCAAATTTTGTGTTTGCTTTTTGTGGCAGTTTTGTTGTAAGGATCATTGCTGAAACTATATCAATATCATCAACACTATACCCAAACTTTGGAAGGTATTCCTTTGCAATTACAACAGAGGCTTCTTCATGACCAATGTAGGTGTTGATCAATCCGGCATCATGCAGGTAAGCAGCTGTTCTGAGCAATACCATGTCATGACCGTTAACATTCTCCATTTCTGCAATTTTAACTGCTGCATCATGAACGTCAAGAGTATGTCTGATTGAATGATAGTAGAGATCCGGTTTTAATTCCCGATTAAGTTTCTCAATAAAAAAGTCTTTCGTTGCTGTAATATCCATTAGACTAAAATTCTTTAAAGCCTGTAAATTTAGTAATAAATATTTTTATGAGTGTATGCTTGCACAAAAAAAATCAATAATTTATTTTGGATGTAAATTATATAACGTTTGATTTACTGAAATTATTTGTTGTTATGTTGCCCTTTCAGGGCGTGTTATACTTTTATTGTACTTTTCAAAGGGCGTTGCCCTTTTGTTTTTTTGTGTCTATGCCTTTCAGGCAATGTTCTCGGTAAATTCAGTTTGTCATTATATAATAGACGCCACGAAGTGGCAACCTAAAAAGGATATGGGCAACGCCCTATCCAATATGGAATCCCAAACCAATATTTCACCCTGAAAGGGCAGAATAAAGAGAATTTACTCCTTAGTATTTAAAATCCACAAAAAGTAACCAATTGGATATAACGCCAATCAAGGGTTGAAAGTTCAATTGCCACAAAGACTCCAAGACTCTAAGGTTCACAAAGTTAATAATGCTGTCATTTGTCAGTCTTCGTGATATCTTTGTGTCTTCATGCCTTAGTGGCT
>JAIOTT010000514.1 GCA_021106655.1 Bacteroidales bacterium | reverse complement strand
GCTCGTAGATGCTTTGTACCGGTTGGTAACAATATGTATATTCCAGGCTGGTTCAGTTGTTTTATAAAGTATCTAGAATTTTACTATCTTTACTCGGCAATACAAAATTCAGAAAACATAGCGCCCATAAATATACATAGAGCGTTAAATGCAATTTTAAAATCATGTACAATGATAAACAAGAAAAAGAAAATCAACCAGAAAACTTTATCTCAACAGGATGTATTGCTACAGGCTCAAAAGAAGGCGTTTTAACTTCTACTCCATTGGGTTCTTGCATTGCCTTTATTGTCTACGATACAACTACCAAAACCGGAGGGCTTGCTCATATAATGTTACCGGGCAAATCACCAAAAGGAAATGACAATAAATATGCAGATAATGCCATCACAAATCTAATAGATGAATTAAAAAATTTGGGTGTACCCAAAAAGAACATTGAAATATGCCTTGTTGGCGGAGCAAATGTACTGAGAAAGGAAAATGATAACATTGCCAATCATCTTATTATTAGTATTTTTGAAATTCTTAAAAAGAAAAAGCTACTAGTAACAGAACTATCTTACGTTGATTTCGCAAGACGAATTGCCAAACTAACCCTGAGTTCAGGAGTTGTTAGCTTTACTGTTAGTGATGGTGTTGAAAACATATTATATCAATTTATTGCAAAAAAAATAACAGGAGGATAGTATATGAAAAAAGATTTGAATAAAACCAAAGAACAGCTTTCCTTTGAACTGAATGAGTTACGTAATATAAGTAAGGAGCGTGAAGGAATACTTGAAATAGCGAATCAACAACTTGTAGCAACCAACCAACAACTATCCGCAAACGAGCAACAACTTAGAGCAGCAAATCAACAGTTAATTGCCGGTGAGCATGAACTTAAAAAAGAGAAAAACTTCTCGGAAAGAATTGTAGAAACCGCCAGTGCCATTATTGTGGGACTTGATAAAGACCATAAAATCAGGATTTTTAATAAAGGTGCAGAAAGTATTACCGGATATACAAAAGCAGAAGTTGTTGGGAAAGACTGGTTCAAAATATTTTTCCCAAAGGAGATGTTAAATGAAATGAACAAAGTATGGAAAGATTCTTGGGGAATTACATCCCATTCTTATGTAAATCCAATTCTTTCTAAAACAGGAAAAGAAATTATTGTTTCCTGGCAAACAACAGGGATGTATGAAAGTGAAGACGTCTCAAAGCATTTATCACTTTCTATTGGTGAAGATATTACCGGGCGCAAACAAGAAGAAGAGAAGCTGAAAGAGAACGAGATTAGATTAAATCATATACAAAATTCCAGTGCTGCTGTATTATATAAGGCAATACCTTCAGGGGATTTCCCTGCTACATTTATAAGTGAAAATGTGGTTGATTTAGTTGGTTTCGAAGCAAGGCAATTTACCACAGATACTCAATTCTGGATCAATAATATCCATCCTGAAGATTTAGAAAAAACAATTAATAGTTTTGGAGATTTATTTAAAAATGATTACCTCAATAGTGAATATCGTTTTAAATGCAAGAACGGCAAATATATTTGGATAAATGATGTTACAAAGCTGATACGAGATATAAATAATAAACCCATCGAAACTGTTGGTTTTTGGAGTGACATCACCGAGCGCAAGCAGGCGGAAGAAACTTTAATAGTTAGCGAGAATAAGTATCGTTCACTTGCCGAAACATCAACTGATGTAATACTTACTTTAGATATGGAAGGAAGATTTACATATCTCAGTCCTGTAGTTGAAAAAATTACTGGTTATCCCTTCAAGCATTTCTTGGGACGCTCTCTTACAGAGATGATCGCTCCCGAATATATTGAATCAACTATCGAGCGTTTTAAAAGAGGTCTCTCCGGAGAAGAAACTCCACTTTACGAAATTGAGGTTTTGCTCAAAGATGGCGGAAGATTACCGGTTGAACTGAATACTTCAAATCTTCTTGACCGAGAAGGAAAAGTTATTGGCAGACTTGCAGTTGTTAGGGATATCACCGAACGCAAGATAGCGGAACAAGAACTGAAAAAAAGTGAAAATAAACACCGTACCCTTATAGAAACTACGTCTGAAGGTTTCTGGCTTATTGATCTCGATAAGAAAACCATTGATGTGAACCAATCTCTTTGTGATATGCTTGGATATTTCAAAGATGAGATGATTGGAAAAACTCCTATGGAGTTTGTTGATGAAGAGAATAGTAAATTATTTAAAGAACAAACTTCAAAAATAACAGAAACTACGCACAGAACTTACGAAACTTTGTTGAAGAAAAAAAACGGGGAAAAGATTCCAACTATTTTCAGTGCAACTACTCTATTTGATAAAAACGGAAATCATAATGGATCTTTTGCATTTGTAACTAACATAACTAAACGCAAACAGGCGGAAGAGGCGCTAACCCATTCTCACAATTTGATGAGCTATATCATAGAACATAGTCGTAGCGCGGTGGCAGTGCATGACCGAGAGATGAAATATATTTATGTGAGCCAACACTACCTGGATGAGTACAATGTGAAAGAAAAGGATGTAATCGGGAAGCATCACTACGATGTTTTCCCTTACCTGCCGCAAAAATGGAGAGACGTTCATCAAAAAGCCTTAGCCGGTGAAATATCCAGTGCGGAAGACGATCCCTATGAACGCGAAGACGGCACTGTGGATTGGACACGCTGTGAATGCCGGCCCTGGTATGAAGCTGATGGGTCCATCGGCGGTCTCATCGTTTATACCGAAGTCATCACAGAGCGCAAAGAGGCGGAGGAAGAACTGAAAAAGAAAATGAATGAACTTGAAATTTTTAATGATGCAACTGTTGGAAGAGAATTTAAGATGATTGAATTGAAAAAAGAAATTAATGAACTTCTTGCAAAAACAGGGCAAAAACCGAAATATGAAATTCCTGCTTAATTAGAAGTAAGTATGAAATTGAATAGAATTGAAAAATAAATAGAAATATTATGACAAAAAAAAATA
>JAIOTT010000235.1 GCA_021106655.1 Bacteroidales bacterium | reverse complement strand
TGTGATTTGTTTCCACCTATTCATATCTTTATACTCATTACAAATTTTATCCCCTGTCCAAAGTAAAGACTTTCCTTTTTTATCTATGGATAAAACAAGTATACAATCGTTAATTTCAGAATATCTTACAAATAAGGAAATGGATACTTGTCTTTTATAGTTAAAATCCTTCAACTGCTTTGATAAACCAATACTGAATGGATTGATTGAATCAACCTGACATGAATATGGCTGGCTGATATAATGGTTTCTATTTAATGATTCGGGTAAAATCCCTGATTCGAAATCATCAAAACTATTTATATAAGTAATACTAGTGTCTATTGTGTTTATAATTATAATTCTTCTCCAATATTTTTCCCTTTCATTTTTTTCCCAATTAGCAACTCTTCTGTAAGCAAATAATCGAGAGTCTTTATTTTTTAAGGCTTGTTGTATCCTAATCTTTTTGGAGGTTAAAGAATTTGTAGGAAAATATTCTTTTGCCAGAGCGATATGATATATTAAGCCTGAAAGTATAAAGAAAACAGCAAATCTTCTCCAAAATGATTTCTTAAATAAATTTTCTAAACAATAACAAGAGAACCAAAAGGAAATTGGCAAAAGCACATAAAATGTATGGGAGGCCACATCTCTAACGACAAAAAGATAACTTATGTATATTAGTAGAATAGTGCCAATTGTAAATAATTTGACATATTTGAACTCAATATGTGAAGTTTTTTTAAAGAAATAAATAATATAATAGAGAGTTTGAAGAATACCAATAAAAAATAAAATAATAATAAAAGGTGCTGCCCATAAATTATTCAGAAGCAAAGCTTTTTCTCCACTCGAGCCTCCAGCTATAAAATAGCGTGCTTCAAAGGTACTAAATGCAATAAAACGTGTAAATACATCTACATTTTTCAAATTAGAAAAGTTTATAACAATATTTGATTCTACGTCTCCGGTTATAAAACCATATTTTATAATTGTTGGTATATATGTGGACATAATCAGAATAAAACCCAGACAGAAAAATAGTAAACCAAATAAAATGATCCTTAGTTTTCTTGTTTTTAGTAGGAAATAAAAGGAAAGTAGAATATAAAAGGGTAATAAAACCCATGACATATGTATTTGCAAAATCCAGCCTAATGTAAAACCAATAATAAAATATGAAAGATTAATGGAAAATATCTTTTCTTTATAAAAAGGTAATAATTCAAAAATACTCACAAAAAACAGAATAGCTGGAGCCAAAACATAAGATGGATTTATTACCGTTGTACTATAGTTTAATGTCCATGGAGCAGTAAGTAACCAAACATATAAAAACCATTTTGGAATACCAATAAACCTTTTTGATAGATACCATGCAAAAAATACTAATGAGAAAGTTGATAATATATTCAATAATAAAAATGGAGATTCGGGTATTTCTAAAATATAAAAAGGTAATCCAACTAACAAACCTTGCAATGCTCCTGGTATTTGAGAGAATGTATAAGTAATATCAGGTCCCCAGTAAGGCCAGATTTTTGTAATGTAAAATTTCAGTCCGATTAAATAAATTTGTGTATAATCTTGCAAGTATTGAGTATTAACCTCAGCGAAGTTTATACTTAATCCATAAATTATCCGAAAAGCTAAAATTATAAGTATTAATAATGATATGCTTTTGTTATATTTTAATTTCTTAAAGAAAATTAAAAGTATATTCACTATTTTTTCTTGGATTACTTTCACAAAAAGTAGTTAGTCATTAGTTATATAGTAATTCCAACAATACTTTGTATACCTGTTTTGTTTTGCGTGTCGTCATTGCTGCTTTGGGCATAACCGGTTAGTATATAAAAAGTAGGCGATTGCGTGGCACTTCACTGTCAAGGTACATAAAAGTTGAAGCGGGCTACAACCCTTGAATTTACAATTACTCCGCCAATTTTTTATATACATTGTGGTGTGCCCTGAATGGCAAATATAATAAAAGTTCTTTGAATTAATTAAAGAAATTTAAAGAAAGTCCAGAGGGTGTAAGCTTCTTATGCACCGGTAACATATTTTCCAAGAAGGAAGCTTATTTTGTTACATGCAGTATTTTATACTGATTTAATATTTCCATAATATTTGTTTTATATTGCCTGTAACTTGTTTGTAAAACAATTATTATTGTTTTTTATTTCTTACAATAAATAACATTAACTGTCCTTGTTGCACTGGCAGTATTACCTGCCTTATCGCTTACCAAATAAAATACATGTCCTGTTCCGGATTGGCTGGTATCAATTTCAATTGTAGTATTGATTTTGTCGGTAATGTCGCCATCTTCATCATCAATTGCTGTTGCTCCCGGGTCAACATAAGGAATTCCAACGCAGCTTGTGATAGGATTGTATCCGAGTATCGTAATAACAGGAGGAGTTTTATCCTTTTTACAACCAAAACCTATAAAGAGTATGGTTATCAGGATAAATAAGAAAAGCTTATTTTGATTTTTCATAACTTAAATTTTATTTTTTTGTAAATGTAGTCATGCCTATTAAAGAGTTTTCAGTATAATGAATAACAAAAGTTGTTATATTGCCTGAAGTGCTTATAGTTCCTGAGCCGTAAAAAGAAATATTGTCAATTTGTTGTGATGGAATAGTAATAGTATTTTCTGAAATATTGCCATAAATAGTTCCGTTTGCATTATATGCGAATTTTGAAAAATCTATTCTGTAATTAACGTTGTATGAAGATGTAATAGTTTGTTCGTATTCGTGAGAAACCTCATTAATTACATTAATAACATCATAAGTTCCATCATATTTTTCGGCATTATTAATTACGAAAACAATCCTTTCGGCAGTTGTTTCGTTGTTAGAAAGATCAACGGCATAATATATAACAATGTATTCTCCAACAGAATCTTTATTAATATTTTCTTCATAACCCCATTCAATAATACCACTCCAGTTATCCCATGCGTTTGCTTGTGGATGTGGAACGTAATCAAGCCAGTTGCTGCCCAATGATATTGTTACAGGATTATCGCCATAAATGATAATTACAGGTCCTTCAAGGTCATCGTTACTTGGACTACATCCCTGATTTAATGTAAAACCCAATGCAATAATTAATGAAATAAAAACTAAAAATAATTTTTTCATGATAAAAAGTTTTAGATAATTTTAATTTTAACAAAGGTAGAAAATATTTTATTAAAAATTGGTTAATTCATATATTGGCTAAAT
>JAIOTT010000315.1 GCA_021106655.1 Bacteroidales bacterium | reverse complement strand
AGATCTGTGGCATATCCTGCATCGGCGTTAAGTTCTATATCCAGGGAATTAATCTTTCCATCATCATCAAATCCTGTTTTATACAGGCAAAGAAATGGATGTCTTTTACCGGTCATGATCTGATCATCATCACGCGAAAGATGTATTATAACAGGTCTGCCGCTTGTTTTAGCAAGTAGTGCTGCCCATGATGCATAATGGTTGGCCTGTGTTTCTTTTCCACCAAATGCTCCTCCAAGCCTTTTTACTTCTACATTAACCTGGTTATTTGTAATTCCCAGCACTTCAGCAACAATAGTCTGAGTCTCCGATGGGTGTTGTGTTGAGCTATACACATTCATTTCGTCTCCCTCACCCGGAATGCAAAGGCAGCTTTGAGTTTCCAGGTAGAAATGTTCCTGAGAGCCACTTTCAAAACTTCCATTAATATGATTAGCTGAAGAACGCTGAGCTTTTTCAACATCTCCGCATTCAATCTTTTTAGCTTCACTGATCAAGTTGCCCTGAGAGATAGCTGTTTCAAGATCAAAAATAGCTTCTAAGATTTCATACTCAATTTCTATCAGCTTTTCTGCTTTCCTGGCATTTTCCTCAGTGGTGGCAGCAATAAGAAAGATAGCTTGTCCGATAAAAAATACTTCTCTCTCGGCAAGACAAGGTTCATCTTTTATAACTGGTCCCATTTGGTTTTCTCCGGGTATGTCTTGAAAAGATAAAACAGCATGAACACCTTTAGCTGATTTGGCTTTATCAATATTATACGACTTTATCCTGGCGTGTGCATGAGGGCTGTAAACAATGTGTCCGTGTAAAAGACTTTCACTAACAGCTATATCGCTAACAAACAATGATTTTCCGCTTACATGCTGAAAGGCAGTATCATTATTGTCAAAGTTTTGTTTGTTGCTATCCTTCATTTTCTGATTTATTGTGATTCTGCCCAGAATTTCAGTAAGATGTTTCTGGCGGCTAATCTCCTGGTCTCAGCATCAGATCTTACATCTGATATTGGCTTAAACTCATCATCAAGGATAGTCATTGCTTCCTCAACAACATTCCTGTCCCAATTTTTTTCGCGCAAATAATCCTCTGTTTTTAATGCTCTTTTTGGTACCTCAGCCATACCTCCATAAACTATCATTATTTCTTCTGTTTCATTATCATTATTTAATCTCAATCTGAAAGCAGCGCTTATGGTCGAAATATCAAGATCTTTTCTTTTTGAGATTTTAAAAGCTTTAATGGTATTATATTCTGCTGGTTTTGGAATAGTAATTTTACTGATAATTTCATCTGCTTTCAAAGCAGTCTTTCTGTATCCTCTAATGAAATCCTTAATTGCTATTGTGCTTTTGTTTTGAAGGCTACTGACCTCTATTTGTGCATCATAAATAAATAAAAGAGGGAGAAGATCGCTTATTGGAGAGGCAGATGCAACATTCCCACCAATACTTGCAAGATTTCTTATCTGCATTGATCCAAATACTTCAAGAATATCATGTAAAGCGGGTAAATTATCCTCAGAAAAAGACCTTAAGTCTTCAAGCAAAACACTTGCTCCCCAATAAAAATTATTATCATCAGAGCTATAATATTTCAATTCAGGAATATCTGAAATATCAATGATCTCCTCAAGTTCTAATTCAAAGCGGTTTATTTTAGGACTGATATCCGTAGCGCCTGAAATTATTATCGCTTGCAGAAAATCTTTCCTGAATTTCAGTGCATGAATAAGATCAACTGGCTTATAATACTTTTGTGAATCATTTATAAGTGCCAGACTTTTGTTATTGTTTTTTTGATGGATTTTTTTGAGCTTCTCAATTGTTGCAATTTCATTTTTTGAAAATATATCTTCAGGGTTTTCCGAGCATGCCCTTGATGCTGCTTCTATGATTGGTTGATATCCTGTACAACGGCATAAGTTTCCTGTGAGGGCATTTTCTATCTCTTTTCTTGTGGGATTGTCGAAGTTTTTATACAAAGCAAAAAGCGACATAACAATACCTGGAGTGCAATAACCACATTGTGTTCCATGCAACTCTATTATATGTTTTTGTATAGGATGTAACTCAGTTTTCTGATCTTTAATGTATGAAAGGTTTTCAACAGTGATGAGTTGCTTTCCGTGTAAGGCCGGAAGAAAAACTAAACAGGAAGTTACTGCTTTATAATGAATTTTGCCATTCTTAAGTTCTCCTAAAACCACTGTACATGCTCCACAATCTCCAACTGAACATCCTTCTTTAACACCCTTGTGTCTCTGGAGAGCTCTGAGATATTTCAGGACTGTTGTTGTTGGCGAAGGAGCATCACTATTGTTAAAATCAATTTCAACAATATTTTCATCAAGTATAAAGCTTAAAACAGATGATGTATTATTCATTCGTTTTGTTTTTTACATCTATTAATTTTGCAACTATACTGATAGCAATTTCTTCAGGTGATTGAGCATTGAATTTTATTCCAATAGGCATGTCGATATCATCAATTTCCTCTTTGCTAAGATTAAATTCCTTACTAAACCTTTCTTTTGCTTTTTCCACTTTCTTTTTACTCCCGATCATCCCGAGGTATTCATGTGGTTGTTTAGCGCAATATGCAGTCAGCTCTTCATCAAATGCATGCTTTGGAGTTGTTATTACGATATATGAGTCTTCTCTGAATTCAAATTCGCGGGCTGCTTCACTATAGTTTTTACAAATAATCTCACAGGATGGCAGATCAATCTGATCAAGGACTTCTTGCCTGTCATCGATAATAGTGATATTGAATCCAAGTGTAATTGCATACTTTGCTACTGCACTTCCTACATGGCCTGCACCAAATAGAATAAGATGACTTTGAGGTGAAATGGGTTCAATATAAACTTCTATGACACCACCGCAAGTCATATCAGTATCTTTGTGAAGTTCGTATTTGATTTTTGCAGGATTTCCTGTTTTCATTACTGTTAACGCATCCTCAACAACAATTCTCTCAACATTACCACCGCCGATAGTATCAATTATATTCCTGTCTTCCAGTACTATCATTTTTGCTCCTGCTTTCCTTGGAGTGGAGCCGGAAGTTTCGATAACTATGCACAAAGCAGCTTTTTTATTTGATGCAGCAACTTCTTCAATCTTTGAATATACAGATAACATTTCTTTAGTTTTTTTAATTATGATTAGTTCGTTTCAAACAACTGCATAGAGCATTAGAGCATAGAGCATGGGGCATAAAGTAAAATTCATGATACATGATTTAATTATATAAGGATTTTCTAAAACTTGTTGTCATTTTACTAAGCTCAATCAGTTTTTCGAAGACTT
>JAIOTT010000508.1 GCA_021106655.1 Bacteroidales bacterium | reverse complement strand
TCTTTCCATCTCGCTCAAAGCAGGAGGTCTTCCATGCCATCTGTTATCATTTTCTATGCTTTTAATTCCTTTACCCATTAATATTTCTGCAATAATAACGGAGGGTTTACCTTTTCTGTAATTAGCATTTTCAAATGCACTGATAAGTTCAGCATGATTATGTCCGTTGCATTCTATTACATTCCATCCAAAAGCTCTCCACTTTTCTTTAAGAGGTTCTATATCCATAACATTCTTAGTTTCCCCATCTATTTGAAGACTATTTCTGTCGACTACTGCAGTAAGATTATCAAGTTTGTAAAATGAAGCACTCATTGCGGCTTCCCATATTGATCCTTCCTGTAACTCTCCATCTCCATGAATACTGTATGTTCTATAGTTTTTATTATCTTTTTTGCCGGCAATAGCCATACCAACAGCAACTGATAATCCTTGTCCAAGCGATCCTGCCGAAAGCTCCAGTCCTGGTAGCCCGTGATCTCGTCCCGGATGTCCCTGTAGTCTGCTTCCCAGCTTCCTTAAAGTTAATAACTCGTCTTTTGGAAAGTACCCAGCATAGGCTAAAGCTGCATATTGCACCGGTGCCACGTGACCTATGGATAATATGAGGCGATCACGCTCTTCCCATCCTGGATTTTCAGGGTCATGATTTAGAATGTTAAAATATAAGACAGTGAAAACATCTGCTAGTCCAAGTGAGCCTCCGGTATGACCTGAGCCTGCATTTGCCAGCATCCTGATTATATCTTTTCGAATCTCTTTTGAGATTTTTTCAAGTACCGGTATTGAATTGATTTTTTTTGTATTCATTTTGTAATCGTTCACGATTTTAAATTATTATACTAAAATTGTTATATTGCTAAATTGCTATATTGTTAATCTGTATGTAATTTATTCTCATTTTTGACTTTTCGTTCCAGTTAAAAGATTCTCTCATGGAAACCTGCCTATAACGATAAAATTTAATCTAACCTGAATAATTCATAAACTTAGTGGTACTTTGTGTAATCCTTTGTGTATCCTTTGTGGTTATTCTTTCTTTTACCACGAAGTAACGCAAAGTACATCACGAAGGAACACAAAGAAAACAATAATATTATCACAATTTATGAATTAATCAAGCTAAATGTTTTTTTAACAATTTAACCATTTAGCAATTTAACTATAACAACAGACATTAAGCTTTATAGAGCTTATCTTAAAAGTAAACACTTACAAATATTTAAACATTATTTCGTAATAGTAATCCTTTTCGTTTTAATTCCTTGATCAGTTTTTAGAGAGATGTAATACATGCCTTGATTAATATTACTGGAGTTAATTGTAAGAGTGTGGTCTTTAATGTTTTTCAGTTTCTTTGATAACATAAGTCTTCCTCGCAGGTCAAACATTTCAATATGAATATCTTGTTGCTTATCCAAAACAAAGGAAACATTAAACATATCACTTGCCGGATTTGGATAAACTTCAAAATACCTGAAATCTGTTTCTTCTTTCAGGCTTGTAGTCATTCCAACAGTAAAACTCCATGAAATTTCATTCCCAAAGTCAGGTTCAAGATTCATTAGAAATGGGCCTGTAACATCACGTAAGTATGCAAAGCCAGCTGTACCATTACCATGTGGGGGCATATTCGCCCAGAATTCCAGTCCGTCGCCATAAGAATCTAATATCTGCAAGGTATAGCATCCTTGTTGAAGGTTAAATGTATCATTGTAAATAGTGTTATTTCCCATCGGGCCATTTGAATATAATATGGTGCCATCTACATCTTTAAGTGTCCATGAAGTTTGATATGCAGCATGATTTGTTTTGAGTTGTAATACTACAATATTATTATAATCAGGGACAATTTTAAAATCACTGACCATTGTATTATTGTTAGGATATTCATCAGGAAGATTATTTGGGTCACTTATTGTAACTATAAAGCGATCATCGCCTTGCCACCCGCTCCAGTCGATTGGATCAAGAGTAACTACTTCTGTCTTATCAAATGGAAGAATGCCTGTCCAGTTGTAAATTTTTGTTACACCACCGATCACTCCATATGATATAGTAAGGTTTGTCAGCATGGTTCTACCTGTATTTTTTATTCTTATTTTTGGTTTTCCACACATTGGGTTGAAGCGATAATAGAATTTAGCAGAGTTTGGAGCTAATATTTCCTCAACTGCTGCATCATTCATGAAGTTAATATCAGAATATGAGATCAGTTGTGACTCAAGTATATAGTTGCCATAAGGATCTGTTTGGGAGTTATAATCTATTTCAACCTGATTTCCTGTTACAAATGAGGTAATTTCAAAGTTCTGTATTGTCACTTTAGCTCCCGGACACCATCCTGCCCTGTCGTAAATCCAGGTACCTCCCTGTGGGTATAGAGGATTACTTGCACATTCTTCAATTATTTGCCAGCTGTATTGTGTAATGCCATTAACAGCAATACTATGTATTTTCGGACAGAACTCGGCACAATTAGTAGAGTTACTAAACTGATGTCCTGATGTTGCTGTTTTTAGTTTAAAAGTTGAAGCAACAGTGTCAAGATCTATTAATATCGGAGCAACGGTAGCATCAATAGAGTTAAGGTTATAATTCCCATTCCACATATTATCAATTTTGACAACATCTCTTGGAGGCGTTCCTTCTATCATAATGAATTTCATGTCAAGTAATTCCTGCCAGTTACCGGCACTAAGGTGCACAGAATCGTGTAATAATGTTCTGAAGTCTGTTACATCATATATCCATGTAAAGCCATCTCCCAGATCCAGACCATATCCGTATGGAGTAATAAATCTGCCTATTTCCCATCGGTTTACTATTTCATAAGGAGGATCGTAATAAGGCATTTCTATTTTGTAAAGAATAGAGTCCGGGCTAAGAAGTGTTGAATCTATAGCTGTTCCGTTTGTATCATAAACATACGTATAATATGCCGGCCAGGGATAAATCGTGTCAGTCGGAGTGGTCGGATTATTAGTATCAGAGAATAATATTACCATTAACTGTGGTTTTTGAATAGAATCCACTACCAGTACTGAATCCAAAGATGCCGGGTTATAATTACCTTGCTCAAATACAACTTCAGGTCGGTTATTTGAAGCAATGAAACCTTTATATCTTTCTTTTCCCTTGTAATTCATCCATGCCGGAAAGCCCCATAGTTCAGCAGTGTTATTGTATGGGCCTTCGTCAGTTGTTGTAATACCCGTACCATCATCAAAACCATATTCAAGAATAAGATTTGCATAATCAGGATGGGTGTTATCAATTTTTTTATTCATCCATTCAGAAATGGTATTTGCATCAAGGGCTTTATTCCATACCCTGAATTCGTCTATCATTCCATCGTAATTATTACCTCCGGTTCTGCTTGATCCTATCTTAAAGTTGTTAATTCCTGACATGGATTTAGTATATCCAGAGCCATAAAACCATTGATTGCCATTGAAAAACATTTTCATCTGACTTGTGGCAACATCTTTTGTAAATGCCCAGTGATTCCAATGCCCTTTAAACATCCCTGCAGAATCGGCAGTCTTATCTATCCTGTCGTAACCTGAACCATCATTCCCGGCATCCCAGTATATTCGGCTGTTATCCCATGGCAGGTGAGCATTAAGCTGACGATCGTTATTAGCATCACTGCCATGAAAGGTCATGTTTTTTTGAGGTTGTAAATCCGGATCTCCATATTGCCAGAATGAAACAGTAATAGCATCATTGATATTTGAAAAAACTGATGTAGGCACTTCAACATAATCAGGGCCATTAAAATTCAGAAAATAATCCCTTTCATAAGAAGAAATGCATGCTTTGTAACTCAGGTCATCTGCCATTAAAATATAAGGGGTTGCGCTA
>JAIOTT010000380.1 GCA_021106655.1 Bacteroidales bacterium | reverse complement strand
GTGTGTTTGTAGTCACACCCGAATAAACGCCCGTGTTGGCCAAATTTGTCCATGTCAGGCCATTAGTACTTTCCTGCCACTGATAGCTGGTTGCACCCGGGGCTATTACACTAAACCCTGCGCCTGAATTTTCAGCAACAGTAGTATCGGAAGCTTGAGTCGTTATTGCCAATGAGGAAACTGTTCCGTCGATCCAGATGGCTGGCAGAGCAATAATATTAAGGTCAGTATATTGACATGATCCATAATCTTCAACATTCCAATGCAATAAGGCTTCACAGTTATTGTAAGTAAACAATAGTTCAAATATTGTATCATCAGGGATATTGCAAGGAGTGAAGCCAAACCAGGATACCATGATCTGTCCTCCATTGTCATTTACAAAAAACATCCCCGCAAGTTGAGGGTGTACATTTTGAAACCCTGTATAAGTTAGATTCTGTTGGTCATAATATAATCCCAGCGAAATTGAAGCTACACCTATGAACTTTTCAACTCTAATCGGAACAACAACACTTCCGGGACAAGTTTGAATAGATGTTGCAGTTGTAATGATAGAATCCTGCTGAGAAAAAGATAATGTTGTCAATAAAAATGCACTTAAAAACATTAAAATAATTTTCCTTGATTTTGTTTTCATTGTAATTGTTTTATAAATTAAGCATTTAATTTTTTTAGATTCTTTGATTTTTTTTTAATAACAAAACATACTATCCCACTCATCTTATCTGTGATAAATGAAATAATATTTATTGAAATTCTATTTTAGCTTTCTGGTAATTTATCTTTCAGTTATAATTTATTTGTTATATATTATTTAATTTCAATAAGTTACTACTAAAGAATTCATATAATTTTAAATATAAAATTATATGAATATTAAGATGCAAAAGTATGATTTTTGTGTCTAATGAGCAAATTTATTTTAATTAATTACTGCGATCTAAATCGATGAGATAGAGGTGTTTATAGATAGTACTAAGATGTAAGTATTGAGTGTCAGGATATGAGTATCAGGTATCAAGACGTGAGTATAAAGACTAATACTCTATCTTTAATCTCATATCTCATATCTCACATCTCATATCTCACATCTCAAAGCCTCCCAATCTCATCATCTCAAGTCTCATAGCCTTATGTTATAAATAAGACCCTGAAAATTGCAATTTGGTTGGATGCAAAGGTAAGTTATTTATATTTTTTTTGCTGATCAGAGGAATGAAAGTATTGAACAATTTTCAGATAAAAGGAAATACTTTTTAACAATCACTAATCAATAGCAACTAATCACTAAACACTATAATCTTTTTTCTCTGAATGTAAATCTGATTATTGCAATAAGCTTTTAATTCACAAGTAAAAATTCCGGTGGGAAGTTCTGATAAATTGATAGTTAACATTTGCGAACCTTTATCATATTTATTATTGGGGAAGTACTCGTAGACCTGTCTGCCGGAGATGTCATGGAACAGAAGGCTGATTTTTGCTGGCTCAGGTAAATCAAACATTATACTGCCTTGATCTTGAATTGGGTTTGGAGATATGGATAGATTTAAAATGCTGTTCTGATTATTGTGTTCAAAAATACCCACAGGACCTATCGTCGAAAATTTAGTTGCTTGCGACCATGGAGATGTTTGTTGGGAAATGCTTGCATTAACTCTCCAGAAATAAACCGTATTAGAATCCAGATTATTTATAGTATAAGCCGTGTCGCTTAAGCCTGTGGCTGCAATAATAATATCTGAAAAGACAGAATCTTTTGATACCTGAATTCTGTAGGAAGGATAACAATCAGATTCTGACCATTTGAATATTGAATTAAGAGGAACCTCTGTGCTTTGGTCTTGTGGAAAAAGCAGATCAGGATGTGTAAGTAAAGAATTTACTCCACCGTCAATAAATAAGGCAGGTATATTGCTTAGTGAATTACTGTACTGACAATTTCCGGAAGTTGCTGTATCCCATGAAAGACTTGCATCATCTTTGAAATAATCAAATTCAAGTTCCAGTAATGTCGTTGATCCAATGTTAATTGGAGTAAGCGAAAACCATGAGATTATCACTTTATCATTGATGCCGTTTATCAATAATGGTCCTGAAGAAAGCTGGGGGTGGGGATTTTTAAATCCAATATAGTCCATCATCACACCTGAATATTCGAGAGTAAGGGAAATAGAGGCAACATTGTTAAAGTTTGTTACATTTATAGGTATTGTAACAGTGCCGGGGCAGGATGTTATTGTCTCTGTTGTGGTGGTGATGGTTTGTGTAGAAGATAATACATATGGCAGCAGTAAGATAAAAATTGCTATTGTCTTTTTATAAGAATTAGGTCGGATAATAATATTTGTGTTATAACTATTTAGCATTTTGTTCTGTTTAGTCCTAAAATAAAGTTTCTACTTCCTTTGTGTAACTTTGTTAATTCTCTGTGTAGCTCTGTGATATAGCTTTTTCCTGTTTTTACTATCCTTAAGAAAGCTGTTACACAAAGATCCGCAAAGTAGCCACAAAGATACTCAAAGGAAATAATTTATAATTGATTATCTAAAAAAAAAAGAGAGAGTGCATTTTGCACTCTCTCTTATAAAATAAAACCTATTTATAACGTAGGTTATTCAGTAACAACCATCATTCTTGTTTTCACAAAGTCTTTGGTTGCACCTTTAACTTCCATTTTGTAAAGGTATACTCCAGGAACGAGATTTGAACCGTCATAGTCAATCTTATATGTTCCTTCACTTTGCATTTGGTTAACAAGAACTTCAACTTGTTCTCCTAATAAGTTAAATACTGTCAGGTTAACATTTCCTGCTTCCGGTAATTTATACTCAATCTGAGTAATTTTATTAAACGGATTTGGGTGGTTGTAGCTTAATGAGTAATCATCCGGTGAACCTGGTACAGCTTGTAACTTAGGCATATGTAATGTAACATCCTGAATAACTGTTGCATACTTATCACCTAATTCGCTGATACCATCCAGTGAGATATTTACATTTTCTACTGAACCTATAGCTTTTAACTCAAGAGTAAGAAGTGCTTCGTTAGCGCTCAATGAAACTGGTTCGAGGTTATACCATGAGATCCTGAGCTGTCCGTCGATAGCATTGTAAAGAAGGTTTCCGTTTGGTGTGTTAACTCTTACACCTTGTACTTCTAATTTATCCTTTGGATAGTCAAGTACTAATGAAATAGCACCAACTTCAAGGTTGTTCAATACGCTTACAGCTACTTCAAATTCTTCGTTAGCTCTGATCTCTTTCACGCCAATATTATCAAGTGTGATAGTAGGGGCAGATTTAACGAATGGTACAATATAAGAAGCATTAACATCACCATAGCACAGTGCAAAGAAGTCTTGATAAATAGGACCAGTTCCGTCAACGGTTACTGTTGGTACTTCAAAGGCCCAGTCTCCTGCAGGGAAGGAGGGGATCATCATTACGAACCTTTGTGCAACATAAAGTGCATCGAGAGTATTTGAGAAGCCGGAAGCATCAACATCAGCTGCTTCAACAGCAAGACCCGACAAGAGGTTAAGGCCGACATAATGTCTCATGATAGCAAGAGCATCACTAGCATTTCCGCCTCCCCATTGTTTGCTTGATGCAGCACCAATTGTATAAACACCATTTTGTAACACATCAAAGTAGTAATATCCAATGACATCTGTAACGGTTGAATCAACAGGAACTAAATTATCCATCAAATAAACCGTTGTTGCATTCATTGCCTGATGTGGTGACAGAGTATCCGCGTATGATAATATTCCATCAATAGTGGAACAGTTTATAGCATCTGCTAACCCATCTATCCAAGTTGATGCCAGGACATTCAGGTTAGGATCGCTGTACTCACATTCACCAATATTAACAATATCCCAGATAAGTGGGCTTTGTCCCGGTGTTGCGTTAAATACAAGTTCGAACATGGTGCCGAAGCCAATGTTTGCAGTTCCAATAGGATTTATCCATGAAACCTTAACTGCTGCACCTGCCTGGAATACTATTAAGTTACCAGCCTGCAATTCAGGATGAATATTCTGAACTGTTGAGTAACTCAAGATAGCCGGATTGATATTAAGTTCCATTGAAATACCGGCCACATTATAGACTTCATCAGCCATAACCGGAATGACTACATTCCCGGCACAAATGCGAACAGTATCTTCATGTGTTTGTCCTGTATATGTTACAATACGTGGAGTAATACTAATAGTATAATCTTCAGTTTCACCATATGGATACTCACCACAAGGATCAATAAGATTCATATCAGAAGTTTCACGACAAACAACACGCATTCTGGTTGTTGCGCCTGACATTGCATTCAGCGGAACAGTCACAGTTGTGTTATATGTCATAGGTGTTACATCTGGGCCAAATGCAGCAACTTCTTCTCCCGGATCATAGAAATCGTGATCAGTGTTCCAGTCAATATAAACCTTAACACCTTTTTCTAAGTCATTTTGACAAGTACCGGTCTGCACTGATAAAGGATATGTAAATCCGATTTTAACATCGGTTGATATTGATGTAAAGTCTGAATACATTCTGCAATTTGGATCCGAAGAACCATGCATAATAGTATTAAATGAAACTGAGTCAATTTTTGAATCATATGGGTCAATTGCTGAAGAATGACACCATGTTGGTCCTTCAACAAGTAATTCGATCTTATAATGATTATTCCAGCTAACAAAGCTCATGGTATCACCAGCTTGAGGTGCAATAAATGCTACATAGGTTCCCGGAGGTAATCCTTGATATTTAACATTAAAGTCAGTACAGACATCAATATTCTTAGTTGTCATCACTGTTGACGACTGACAAGATGGAATATCGATGATCGCTACCTGACAATCAAATTCACTTTGGCCGAGTATGCTTACATCAGAGGTTTCGGTAATGTTAAACAGGTACCAATCTGTATCTCTGGTTGTATGACCGCTAATCTGATTTTTCCATGCTGTACCATATATCACTTCACCATTCGCAATATTACCAAAGGTAGGCGCTTGAAGATTACATCCATCATTGGTAGAGTCACCACAGGCTTCGAGTTCCATGGTTGCGGTTGGTGGACAATCAACAACACAAGGCGGATCCCAAACAAAATCCAGCTCAAGCCAATATTCATTATCATTAATACAATTAATAGTAGAACCGTTCACATCAGGTCCGATCATTGCGACATAGGTTCCGGGATAGAAGAAATAGCTAATAGTTCCAATATCGCAGGCATAATTAAATTCTTGTTCAAGTAATACTGCAGGACATCCTGTTGTAATGTCGAAGAATGTCATTTCATAATCAAATTCAGATTTTACCTTAAGCGTAATGGGTGTATTATAATCAACTTCAAATTTGTACCAGTCGGTATCCCTGAAGAAGCCATCGAACCATGCCGTACCACAAATGATATCATTGTCATGTATATCTTCATAAGCTGGATTTAGTGGCATATCACAACCATTATTAGTTGCATATCCGCATGATTCTAGTTCAGCAATGGCATTGGGAGGACACACTACATTACAAGGTCCCGGTGGAGTGATATTCACCATATAATCTTCAGCTTCACCATAATCGTAAAGAGCACAAGGATCTGCACTTGATGCAGCATTGTTGATCCTGATCCTTAATCTATGTGAACCAGGCGTTGCAGTATAAGGAATGATAACCGAAACGGTATAGATATGATTTCCGCTTTCAGCCCAGAAATCTTCAATAATGATTTCATTTGCATCAAAGTAGAAGTTGTCGTTAAAGTCGATCCACATTGAAATATATTCATCATCGTTGTTGGTTGCAATATTCAATGGATATTCGAGGCCGGCTTCAAGGTTAGTGGCCATAGTGGTAAAGTCACTATATCCACCCTGGCTACATCCTGAACCATTATTCACAATAGTATTTATCTGGAAAGTGTCAATTATCCCGTTGACACAACCAAAGGAATAAAGCTCATCACAATAACTTGTCAGGGGTCCATTATGGGTGAGCGTTACTACATAATCATTTTTACTGCCACATGGTGCCCACCCTAACATACCAAAGTCAACACCAATAAATAGTGCATATGTTCCGGGTGCCATTTGCATATTAATATCTACAAGTTCGCAGGAATCAATATTATCAAATGCTATAATTTGTTCATTGCCGCATCCATCACTGATATCGACAATTGCAACATCTGCTACAAATTCTGATTCGACGGTGAAAGTAATTTCAGAGTTTGCATTTATAGTAAACTTATACCAATCAGTATCTCTTGTTGTGTTAGAAATATACGCCTGACCACAGACTGTCTCGTTAAAGGCTATATCCTGATATGCCGGAACAGCCATATTGCATCCATCATTCAAGTGATCGCCACAGGGTTCAAACTCAAGTGTTGCACCTGCCGGACACACAACATCACAAGGTGGTGGTGGATTGTTTACAATAAAATGCAGGTTATACTGCATACTATCGGCACATGAAAATGCCGCGGCTGCAAAGTCAGGTGCACAGAATGCTACATATTCTCCAGGAGGAAGTGCCCATTGAATTGAGTCGAGAGGGGTAACACAAACTCCTGTTGTGAGACCATATGCAGAGCCTTGATACCAGTTGGCTCCTGTACATCCGTTATTTATGTCAACAATTCCGAAAAATGCAAGAAACTCAGCATCGCATTTTATTGTAATAATTTTCGAAGTTGTCAGAACAAACCTATACCAGTCGGTATCTCTTGTAGTACCATCATACCATGCAGTGCCGCAAACAATTTCACCACCCGGGAAGAGATCCTGATATGCTGGTATTACCATATTACATCCACCATTCCACTCAAAGCCACAAGGCTCGAGTTCCGGAGTTGCTCCTGAAGCACAAGAGAATATACATGGAGTACCTGGTATCAATATTACTGAATAATCTTCAACTTCACCATAACTTGTGTTACCGCAAGGTGTAGGGACACCACCATACTGTAACCTTATCCTCATAGTAGAGGTATCTAGTACTGTATTAAAGTTGTTAGGCATAAGGTTACCGGAAAATGTTAAACCGCCATCACTTGTTGGAAGCGATTTGTCTTCAAAAGGATCAGTAAAGTCACCATCCTTATTATAGTCAATCCAGACAGTAACAATGTCGCTTGCCCATGGGTTACCATTGGTAACAGTAATTGGTACTGAGATGCCTGCTGTTATGGATGTACATAAATTTGTGAAGTTTGTATACCCAAGAGGGCATCCATTGCCAGAACTATTATCAATATTTCCAACCTCAACCCTTTCGATATATTCATCATTACAAGTATTAGCACCCGCATTACAATATTGTCCATAAGTATTGGTAACAATAGAATGAAGAGTGTCATTGTCAAGACACTGATCCATAGCTAATGTTGTATAAATGCAAATATTATGGTCTCCGAGGGTGCTAAAGTCAGCAGTTTGTGTAAATGCATATGTAGTTCTAGCTTGAGATGCAAGATTACCGGTCCATGTTTCTGAAACAACCGCATCGCCATCAACTGTATAGTTAATAGGTACATTTGTCAAAGCAAAATTACCATTGTTTATAATTTCGACTTCAATAATTTCGGCAGTACCCAGGATATTTGAATTCACGGGAGTTATAAGAGTAGTAGGGCTAACATCCCAATCCATAGGTATGGTTGATGCGAGATCGTATCCGAATAATGCATTATTCTGAATATTACCACATAGAGAAACTGTTCCAGGGAAAGCTGTGAGAGGTTCGATAAAACATCCACCTGCTGATCCGCCCGGAATATTAACCTGAGGATCGTTACCAATATCACGCCAGACACCTGTTTGGAGTCCTGTTGCTATTTCGACCTGAACTAAGTGACACCCGTTGATCTGGGTAGGGTCGAATGACTGGCAAAGTCCCCAAAGGTATGGTCCACCTGGTGAAATGTCGTCATATGCAAGCCCCCAGTTTCCGTTTACTTGGTGACTGGTTATTGGAATTTCTAAAATAAGTGTGCCGGATCCTGAGCCATTGTCTCTGGTGACAAGACTCCAGGATTCATTACCTGCCCAGTCACTAACATAGAATGCATCAGTAGGTGGAGGTACGTAGGCAATGGACCTGACAGTAATGCCGGCAGGCATATTCCACGAACTAATAAGTGCCTCAAAACCAGGAGTAAAGTCCATTTCATAAACGGTATTTGATACAGGACTACCATAGAAATAATTTCCGTCATAGGCAAGATCTCTGATTGATGAAGTTCCTGGTATGTCAAATGTAGCTAAGTAGTTTCCATTAATATCATAACGATAGTAAAGGTTGAGGTTCCATCTTGTTGTATAGAAATATGTACCATCGGATTCGCACCCAGCCTCACCTGTATTATCCCATGTAGGATACAAAAATTGTAAGAACCAGCCACAAGTCTTGGCACTTTTTACATTTGTGCTATTGTTATTTACTTTGTATTTAACTGCAGGTGTGTATGTCTCTGTTTGAGCTATAACAGTAAAACTGACAAACAGCGAAATAAGGATCAGTATCTGTTTCTTCATGATATGAGAGTTTAAAAATATTTATCAGAGAAAGTGTCATGTCGTTGTTTCAATATAAGATTGTGGTCAAATTTTTGTAATATACATAATTATTCTATATTAAGCAAGCAAAAACGGGTTTTAAAACAGCCTGCATAAAGTGTTTAACATGTTCTCCGTGCCTTTTTAAATTAACTCATTATCATATCAGGGATTAGTTAATTGGTTGAGTAGATAATTAGGAAAAATCATTTTTAATATAAGAAACCAAACAGCCATAATGGTATCTTATTTCCCCAACCGCTTTCTATACCATCGGCAGCAATAAATACATCTTTATCTTGTACAGTTTTATTTTTTCCACCTACCTCGATAACATATTTATTATCTACTAAAAAATCATAGGTTGAATCAGGTAAAATTAATGTATGTCCGGCATTGCGCAATTGATTAAGGAAAAATGTTTCCCTTATTGTTCCTATTTCCGGATTTTCTTGTAAGGCAAAGTTGAAATTTGGGTTTTCAAAATAAATTTTATGTGGTTTTTGAAGGGCAGTAATGCCTTTTGGGTTTTTACGGATACTATTAAGTATCATTCCCTGCTCTAAATATGTAAGGAATTCATAAACAGTTTCGCGACGCATGCCTGCTTTACTTGCGATTGAAGTTATATTGGGTTCGTATGGAACAGATTTGGCTATTATACTCAGTATTGTTTTTAACCTGTTAATTGATCCGGCGTTAAGGTTTTTAGAGAGTTGCAAATCCTGGATAAGGGTTGTGTTAATTATTTGAATTAATTGCATCAAGTATGATTCGGATTTTGTGTTTTTAATAATAGGAAGGTAACCTTCTTTTAAATACAGATTGAATAGAGGTAATGGTTGAAATTTCATACTAAGCTCTACAGATATTTCCCTGTGGTTTTCCATAATATTTTCAAGCAACAGATTATTGAAATCCAAATTGTGTTTTAATTTAAGATATTCCCTGAATGACATCCCCGGAAAATTATAAGTAATCACACGACGGCTAAGATCGGCATCACCTCTGAATATCTCAAGGGCGGAAGAAGCACTGAAAACAATTTTTAAGTCGGGGAAACCATCATAGATTACTTTAAGTTCGCGTGACCAATGTTCATATTTATGTACTTCATCAATAAATAAATACCGCCCGCCGAACTGGTAATACTCTTGTGCTGTTTCAAATAATGAACCGCGGTTGTAAAAATGCGGATGTTCCATTGAAATATATAGCGGCTTTTGTTTTTTATCAGTATGGTACTTTATTCGTTGCAACATAAGTGTAGTTTTGCCAGCCCCACGTGGACCTTTAAGGCCTATCATTCTATTATCCCAGTCAATCTGATGATAAATCCAGCGGTAAAATTTATCGTCAACTTGCTTTAACAAGCTTAGTTGATAATCTTGTAAGTTTTTGTTTATATTGTCCATAACTTATGATGTAAATATTTATTTATTTATTTATTGTCTGTTTTATAGTACAAATATACAATATAATTGTACAGTAATACGGACAAAATATAATATAATTTAATTCAGAGCATATATGCTGTTTCTTATTTTTGTGTGTGGCGGATGAATCATTTTTAAATTTTCAAATTAACTCATTATTATATCAGGGATTAGTTAATTGGTTGAGTAGTTAATTAGGAAAATCAATTTCAAATTCTCAAATTATCTCATTATTTTTTTTAGTGATTCTTTGTGCCTTGGTGTCTTAGTGGCTATAAAGAGTTCATAGGTTCACAAGTTCAGCCACGAATTAAAGACTAATATTTGTTTGTGAATCTGTGATTTCTGTGCCGATATTCATATTTGCTATAAACTCTAATAACTAATAACATATAACCAATAACATATAACAAATTATTGATACTTTTGCTGCAATTATAACAGAGAAAGCAATGGGACGAAAAAGAAAGCCATTTCCGATTTTTGAAAAAGTTGAAATAATAGATGCAGGCTCTGATGGGAAAGCTGTTGCCAGGGTTGATGACCTTGTTATATTTATACCTTATGTAGTCCCAGGTGACATAGTGGATGTAAGGATCACAAAGAAGAAAAAAGCCTATCTCGAAGGTATAGCAGTGAAGTTCCATGAGTTATCAGGCAAACGCGTTGAAGCATTCTGTTCACATTTTGGTGTATGTGGTGGTTGTAAGTGGCAAAACCTCAATTATAAAGATCAGCTGGCCTTTAAACAAAAGCAGGTTGAAGATAGTTTTATCAGGATAGGCAAACTGGAGATTCCTCCAATTCCCGATATTATTCCTTCTGAAAACACCAGGTATTACCGTAATAAAATGGAATATTCGTTTTCCGATAAAAAATGGCTGATCGATACTGATAAAAGAAATGATCCGGAAGTGCGTAATATGAATGCTCTTGGTCTTCATGTTCCGCGGATATTTGATAAAGTTCTGAATATAGATCATTGTTATCTTCAGAAAGATCCATCGAATAATATTCGATTATCAATAAAACAATATGCCGATGATCATGACCTGAGCTTTTATCAGGCAAAGAGCTGGCAGGGCTTTTTAAGGAATTTAATAATCAGGACAACATCCACCGAAGAACTGATGGTGATCATGGTTTTTAATTCTTATGAAAAAGCTGAGGTCGAAGGATTATTGGATTATGTTCATAAAGAATTTCCTGAGATTACATCACTGATGTATATTATAAATAAAAAGAAGAATGATTCAATATATGATCAGAAAGCTGAATTGTACAAAGGGAAACCCTATATTATTGAGAAAATGGGTGACCTTAAGTTTAAGATAGGCCCCAAATCCTTTTTTCAGACTAATAGCGAGCAAGCCTGTGAATTATATAAAGTTGCCAAAGATTTTGCTGAGTTTAAAGGTGATGAAATTGTTTATGATCTTTACACAGGAACAGGGACTATTGCAAATTTCATTGCATCATCAGTAAAAATGGTTGTAGAAATAGAGTACATCCCGGAGGCGATAGAAGATGCCAATGAGAATTCAAAAATAAACGATATTACAAATACTAGCTTTTTTGCTGGGGATATTGCCAAGATCTTAGATCATGATTTTGTTTCTGAAAATGGAAAGCCTGAAGTTATAATTACTGATCCACCAAGGGCAGGCATGCATCAAAAGGTGGTAGAGCAAATATTGGAAATACGTCCAAAAAAGATAGTATACATCAGTTGCAATCCTGCAACACAGGCACGAGATGTAGCCTTAATGAAAGAACATTATCACATTGCTAAAATACAGCCTGTAGATATGTTCCCTCATACACATCATGTTGAGAATGTTGTATTATTGAAGTTGATTGATGATTGATCGAAATACTCCTGTTATATTTCAAGAAGTTTGATTATTTCAGGAATCTCAATATTTGCCCCATCTACAATATGAGTTGCCTGCAGATAAAATTTCTCTCTCTCTTTTAATAGCTCCTCAATATATTTTAACCTTTGTTCTTCGGGGATCTTTTTGATGAGAGGCCGGGGTTTTTTTGAGTTCTCAAGCCTGTGAATTAGCATTTTAGGACTCAGCTGAAGATATATAGAGATACCATTATCATTAATTGTTTTCATATTGTTTTTGAAGCATGGGTTTCCTCCACCGGTTGAGATAACTGTGTTTACCATAGAAAGCGTTTTTTGAAGAACTGTCTGTTCAAGCTTTCTGAATACTTCCTCGCCATATTTTAAAAACAGGTCAGAGATAGTAATATGATATTCTTTTTCCAGCATATCATCCATATCCAGGAAGTCAAAATTCAATTTATTAGCCAGACGTTTAGCTATTGACGTTTTTCCGCAACCCATAAAACCGATTAGGTAAATAAGCATTTTAAAAGTGTAGGTTATATAAGGTTGAGTTGCGACTCAACCTTACAATTTATAAAAAAGCATTTCTAACCTCCGAACCTTCGCATCTTTACATCTTCAAACAGCTAATTTTCAAGAATCTTAAACTCCGTCCTTCTATTTTGCTGTCTTCCCTTAGCAGTGCTATTACTTGCAACCGGATCAGTTGAGCCATATCCCTTATAAACAAGTTTCTGAGAAGAAATGCCTTTCCCTGTAAGGTAATTAACAACAGCTTTTGCCCTGTTTTCAGAAAGTTTTTGGTTCATTGCTTCAGAACCAACATTGTCAGTATGTCCGGAAATCTCAATTTTAATTCCGGGTTTTACTTTTTCTATATCTTTAATAAGGTCAACAAGTCTGATTAACTCAGTGGTAGATTCCGGCCTTAAGGTATATTTTCCTGTGGCAAAGAAAATATTTCGTAAAACAATTTTACAGCCTATACAAACATTCTTGAGGTAAATATCTATATCTACAAGTTGATAATCGCTTGTTTCAGGTAGATTAAAGTTTTCGGAATGGAAAAGATATTCCGGTGCTTTTACAGCAATACCATAATTTATACCGGCAGGGAGTGAAACAAGGAATTTTCCTGTTTTACTGTTGGATTGAAACGTTGCAATAACTTCATTTCTTACGTTATTAACTATTTCAATATCGGCTTTTACAGGATTTTTAGTAAAGGCATCAAGAACACGTCCTTTTAAAATTGTAAGGTGATTGGATTCAACTTCTACTGCTCCGGCAAAACTAACTTCTTGTATTGGTTTGGCAAAACTTGCAAGCAGGTGATCTTCATTATCAATAACAGGAGCTTTTTCAGGCCCAAGGAAAGTTACTTTATAAATATCAAAACCTCCCATACCTTCTTTTTTTCTGTTTGATGTTACATACGCATGTTTCCCGTTAGCTGACATAACGAAATACTTTTCATCATATGGAGTATTGATAGGGTATCCCATATTTTCAGGGTCTGACCATCTTCCTGATAAACGGGTTGACTTAAAAATATCATATCCTCCCATTGAGTTATGGCCTTTGGAACTGAAATAAAGTGTTTGACCGTCGGGGTGCATAAAGATTGCACCCTCATCATAAATTGTATTTATTTCTGATCCGATGGTATGTGCTTTACCCCATGCCTCATAATGTGAAGTTACTATTCTTCCGCTGAAGAAAATATCATCACCACCTTTGTTGGCAAATGGATTGTCAGTGACAAAATAAACTTTAATTCCATCATAAGAGAAACTTGCATGACTTTCATTGAATTCAGTATTGATCTTATTCTCTGCAAGTTTTTCAGGTTCCGACCAGGTATCTCCTTCGAGAAATGATAAATATATATTCTCTTTGTCATTTTCTTCTTTAAGAACAAATATTTGTTGACCATCAGGTGAAAGTGCAAGGCATACATCCTCACCATCTGTGTTTAACGGATCACCAAGTCCGATGGGAGCAGACCAGGTACTTTTATCCCGATAAGAGACATAAATATCAGAAGAATTTCCATCATCCCGGCGTTCTGAATTGAAGATCATCATATACTCATCAGCTGTAATTGCTGCGCAATAATCTGCATATTCAGAATTTATCTTTTTAAGATTATCAACCCAAATCCTTTTCCTTGGAGAATAGATCATTCTTGTTGCGGCTTCAATCTCAAGTAATTGTTTGTTTATTTCACTTTTTTTCTTAAGATAATCTTTTTCTTTTAGCTTTGTTTTATAGAGTTTGATGTTCTTTCTTGCATCTTCAAACTTATGTTCGAGAGTAAGAGCTTTTCCTAAAGTAAAATATGCATCAGAATTAATTTCAGCATTAAGTTTTATTGCTTTATTAAGATATGGTATAGCTTCTGTTTTGTCACCACTTTCAAAAATACATTTGCCCATTTTGTAGTTCAGGTCAGCATTGTTGGGATTAAAGCTTTGTGCTTCCTCGAAATTTATTAGTGCATTAGAAAAAGTTTCTTTCGGATCTGTTTTATTTTCAATTGCTTCAAGAGCAGCTTCAAATTGTTCATTGCCTGCTTTCAGGCTTTCAACGGCTGTTTTAAATCCAACCTTCTGATCCTTAAAATTCGAGGCCTTGAACTCAATATTCTGGGCGAAGAGATTGACGCTGCTAAATAAAAACAAGCCTGAGATAATATATGGTATGATTTTTTTCATTTGGTTATATATTTGTTTTAATTTGCTTTCTGCTATTTATATTTTTTAGAAATTTGAAATTAAAATTTCGGAAAAACCATATTTAACAACCTAATTTCCAATTTCGAATTTCATTTTATAATCATTCACACTCAGTATTAAAATATTTTCCACCAAGGTCCATTCCTAGCTCCCCTGCTTTTTCCCAGTCAGCACATGCGCCTTCAGCATCTCTGCTCATTTCTTTGGCAATACCACGATTTAAATAAGCAACAGCATAGTCGGGATTGTTCTCAATTGCTATATTGAAATTCTTAATAGCCTCCTGATATTTTTCCATTTTATTTAATGCGATACCCTTATTATTATAAGCCGGCGAATAATTCATATTTAACTTTATAGCTTTGTCAAAATCTGATATTGCTTTATCATAGGATTTTTGTTCAAGATAAATACTTCCTCTGTTATTAAAGGCAAGGAAGTATTCGGGATTTTTCTCAATAGCTTTATTGTATGCAGCAATTGCTCCGCTATAATCCTTGATCTTCTTTTTTGTACTCCCGAGGTTGTTGTATATAAATGCCTGGTTTGGATCAATTGTAATGGCTTTATTCAGATCACTGATAGCTGACTGATAGTCCTCCATTTTCCTTTTACAGCTTGCTCTGTCGTTGTATGCATTTGCATATTTCGGATTCAACTTTATTGCCTGATTAAACTGTTTTATTGCTTCTTCATACTCATCCATTAAGAATATTATCCCACCCAGATAATAATATGCTTTATAGTTAGAGGGCTCCATTTTTATCAGGTCGCTGTATACAGTTGCAGAATGTTCATATTCCTTCATGCCTGCCAGGCTTTCAGCCTTTTTATATCTCGCATCAATTGAAGTTGCATCGATTTTCAGTACCATATCAAAATCCTGTAAGGCCTTACTATATTCTTCCAATTCAAAGTAAGCCATTCCTCTGTTAAAGATCGCAATGATGAAATCAGGCT